>JAPSFT010000057.1 GCA_035063765.1 Deltaproteobacteria bacterium | reverse complement strand
CGTTGCGCTCCCTCCCCATGGCGACGGCCATGGCTCGGTCGCGCGCCTTGCGAGCGGCCCGTAGCCGCGATCTCGGTGCACACCCAGCCGCCCGCGACGGCTCGAGACTTCGACGGCGAACGTCCGACACCGGACACTAGTCCTCGTCCTCCCCGTCCGCGTGCGCGGCGCCGAAGTCCGCGGGGGTCAGCTCGTCGTCGGGGCCGCGCGTGCGGCCCTCGTAGCACAGCTCGAGCAGCTCCACGTCGCCGCCCGTCACCTCGGCCAGGTGCAGCTCCTCGACGTAGGCCAGCGCCCGCGCGAGCTGCCCGCGCACGTAGCCGCGATCGTTGCCGGTGCTGACGATGCCGAGCACGGCGACCTGCCAGGTGCCCTGGCCGCCGATCTCGGCGACCGACACGTTGAAGCGGTTGCGCAGGCGCTGCACGATCGAGCGGACCACGCCGCGCTTCTGCTTCAGCGACTGGGAGCCGTGGACGTGGAGCTCCACGACGGCGGCGCCGACGATCATGACAGCTCTGCGGGCGTCTCCACGACCTCGTACGGCTCGATCACGTCGCCGATCTTGACGTCGTTGTAGCCCTCGAGACCGATGCCGCACTCGTAGCCGGCCTGGACCTCGCGGGCGTCGTCCTTGAAGCGCTTGAGCGAGGCCAGCGTGCCCTCCCAGATCTGCACGCCGTCGCGCAGCAGGCGGGCGCGGGCGGTGCGCTTGACCGAGCCCTCGAGGACGTAGCAGCCGGCCACCGTGCCGACGCGCGGCACGCTGAAGGTCTTCCGCACCTCGACGCGGCCGAGCACCTTCTCCTCGATCTTCGGCGGCAGCAGGCCCGCCATCGCCTTGCGGACCTCGTCGGTGACCTCGTAGATGATCTGGTAGCTGCGGATGTCGACGCCCTGGCCCTCGGCCGCGCGCCGCGCCGCCGAGTCGGGGCGCACGTGGAAGCCCACCACGATCGCGTCGCTGGCCTTGGCCAGCATGACGTCGCTCTCCGAGATCGCACCGACGCCGGCCAGGATCACGTTCACCTTGACCGAGTCGGTCGACTGCTTGACGAGCGCGTCGCGCACCGCCTCGAGCGAGCCGTGCACGTCGGCCTTCAGCACCACGCGCAGCTCCTTCGGCCCGCTGTCGTCGCCGCGCGCGAAGAGCTCCTCGAGCGACACCCGGCGCTGGGCCGCCACCGGCCGCGCCTTCTCCTCGCCGGCGCGGTGCTCGGCCACCTCGCGGGCAGCGCGCTCGTTCTCGACCGCGTAGAGCGGGGCGCCCGCCTCGGGCACGTCGGAGAGGCCGATCACCTGTACGGGCGTCGAGGGGCCGGCCGTGTCGACGCGCTGGCCGCGCTCGTTCTCCATGGCGCGCACGCGGCCGAAGGCGGTCCCGACCACGATCGCGTCGCCCTGGTGGAGCGTGCCGTCCTGGACCAGCAGGGTGGCCACCGGGCCCCGGCCCTTGTCGAGCCGCGACTCGAGCACGATGCCACGCGCGCGCCGCTCGGGATCGGCGCGCAGCTCGAGCACGTCGGACTGGAGCGCCAGCATCTCGAGCAGCTGGTCGAGGCCGGTGCGCTTGGTGGCCGACACGTTCACGCAGATCGTGTCGCCGCCGAAGTCCTCGGGCACGAGGCCGTGCTCCATGAGCCGCTGGCGCACGAGCTGCGGGTTGGCGTCGGGCAGGTCGACCTTGTTCACCGCGACGACGATCGGCACCTCGGCCGCCTTGGCGTGCTCGATCGCCTCGACGGTCTGGGGCATGATGCCCTCGCTCGCCGCCACCACCAGCACGACGATGTCGGTCACCTGCGCGCCGCGCGCGCGCATGGTCGTGAAGGCCTCGTGGCCGGGGGTGTCGATGAAGGTGAGCTTGCGCTCGCCCTTCTGCACCTGGTAGGCGCCGATGTGCTGGGTGATGCCGCCCGCCTCGCCCGCCACCACGTTGGCCTCGCGCAGGGCGTCGAGCAGCGAGGTCTTGCCGTGGTCGACGTGGCCCATCACGGTCACGATCGGCGGGCGCGGCGCGCCGGCGCCCTCGGCGACCGGGGTCGCCTCGCCGAGCACCTCGGCCTCCTGGAAGCCCACGTCCTGCACCTCGAAGCCGTAGTGCGCGGCGACGCGCCCGGCGGTCTCGAGGTCGAGCTGCTGGTTGACCGAGGCCATCGTGCCGAGCGCCATCAGCCGCCCCTGCACCTCGGCGGCCTTGGCGCCGAGCTGGCGTGCCAGCTCCGCTACGCTGATCAGCCCCTCGGCCCGCACGACGCGCTTGCCCGCCTTCGGGGCGGCCGCCGCGGCGGCGGGACGCGAGGCGGCCGGAGCCAGCTTGTCGCGCCGGCGCCGGCGCGGCGACTGCATGGCGCGCGGATCGATCGCGACCGGGCGCCGCGTGAGCCGCGAGGTGGCCTGGCGCGCGAGCTGCTCCTGCTCGCGCAGGTTCACGACCTCGCGCACGCGCTTGCGCTCCTTGCCCTTGGCGGCGGCCGCGGCGGCGGCGCCGGCCGCGCCGAAATCGGGCCCGCCCGAGCGCGGCTCCTGGGCCAGGCCCTCGCGCTGCGCCTCGCGTGCGGCTTCGGCGACACCGTGCGCCACGACGTCGATCGGGGCCGGCTCCTCGACGGGAGCGGGCTCGGGCTCGACCCGGGCGGGCAGAGCCGGCTCCTCGACCTCCTCGGGCTCCGGGGCGACCGGCTCGGCGGCGGCCGGCGGCACCGCGGCCGGCGCCGGCTCCGCCACCACCACCGGCGCGGGCTCGGGGGCGCGCTTGCGCCGGCGGATCACCGCCCCGCCGCTCTGGCCCTCGACCCGGCGCTCGATCACCTGCGCGCCCGGCACGAGCCCGCCGAGCTTGTGGCGCAGCTCGTTCGCGACGTCGTCCTCGATCGACGCCATCGGGCTGACGAGCTCGACCCCCACCGACTTCGCCTTCTCGACGAGGTCGTTGCGGTCGATGCCCAGCTCCTCGGCGATCTTGTAGGCGCGGATCTTGGCCATGCTCGGTGCTGCGTCCTCTTGGACCCTGCGAACGGGACGGTCCTGCGAACGGGACCCTCGAAGCGGCGGCGGACCCTAGTGCCCTGTCTCGGAAGTTCGCCTGCATTCGATCGCGGCTACGGGCCGCTCGCAGCGTTGCGCTCCCTCCCCATGGCGACGGCCATGGCTCGGTCGCGCGCCTTGCGAGCGGCCCGTAGCCGCGATCTCGG
>JAPSFT010000056.1 GCA_035063765.1 Deltaproteobacteria bacterium | reverse complement strand
ACGCGCACCGCGCCGCCGGGCACCACCGGCACCTCCCCCGTGCGCGCGAAGCCGGCTTCGCGCAGGACGCGGTGCACGTCGGCGATCTCGGGCAACCCGTAGAGGTTGCGGTGCGCGCGCAGCACCAGGTCGAAGAGCGCGGCGCCGGCCTGGAGGCCGAGCAGGCTCGGCAGCAGGCCCTCGGCCAGGACCAGCGTCTGCACGGCCACGACGCCGCCCTCTTCCAGCAGGCCACGCGCGCGGCGCAGGAGCCCGACGCGCTGGGCGGGCGCGAAGTAGTGCAGGTTGTGGTTCAGCAGGATCAGGTCGAAGCGGCCGGGCGGCGGGTCGGCGCCCAGGAAGTCGCCGACCCGGATCTCGGCGCGGCGGGCGACGTCGGCCTCGGCGAGGCGGCGGCGCGCCTCGCCGGCCACGCGCGGGTCGAGCTCGACGCCCACGCCGAGCGCGTCGCGGAAGCGGCGCAGGAGGTCGGCGAGGTAGTGGCCCTGGCCGCAGCCGACGTCGAGGATGCGCCGCGGGTGCCGCGCGCCGGGGATCTTCTCGAGCGCGCGCAGGGCCCGCGGCTCGACGAGCCGGGTGATCGCGGCCATTCGCGCGGCCTCTTCAGGGGTACCGAAGAGCGGGCGCTCACCGCCCTTCATGAGCGCGGGCAGCGCCGCGAGGCGCGGCCCGATCGACTCCACGACCTGGTCGAGGAGCGCGCCCAGCGAGGCAGCCTCGGGCGCGTCGAGCAGCCACTGGAAGGGCCCGGCCAGCCCGTAGGCCTCGCCGCGGCGGGCGAGCCAGCCCTGCGCGTGGAGCACGCGCGCCCAGGCCGCCACCAGGTCCGGCTCGAGGCCGAGCCGGGCCGCGAGCGCGTCGGGGGTCTGCGGCTCGCGCAGCGCGTCGGCGAGCCCGAGCTTCAGGCCCGCGCGCAGGAGCGGCAACACCGCGAAGGCGTCGACCGCGCCGGCCAGGCTGCGCGCGTGGCGCGCGCTCTCGAAGATCGAGGCCAAGCTAGTGCCCTGTCTCGGAAGTTCGCCTGCATTCGATCGCGGCTACGGGCCGCTCGCAGCGTTGCGCTCCCTCCCCGTGGCGACGGCCATGGCTCGGCCGCGCGCCTTGCGAGCGGCCCGTAGCCGCGATCTCGGTGCACACCCAGCCGCCCGCGACGGCTCGAGACTTCGACGGCGAACTTCCGACACCGGACACTAGGCCGGCTCCAGGTTCGCGAAGCGCAGCACCAGCGTCTTCACGCCGACGCGGTCGAAGCGCACGCGGAGCTTCTGGCCGGCGCCGGCGCCGGAGACGTCGAGCACCGTGCCCGTGCCGAAGACCGGATGGCGCACCCGCATCCCGCGCGGGATCACCGCGCCGGCCGGCTCGACCTCGCCCTGGCCGTAGGAGTAGTCGAGCGAGGAGTCCCCGCGCTCGCCACGCGGGCCCGCCTCGCGCGCCTCCGGCAGCTCGCCCTGGAGCACCTCCTCCGGGATCTCGCGCAGGAAGCGCGAGGGCACCGCGAAGGTGCGGCTCCCGTAGCGGCGCCGCTCCTGGGCGCAGGAGAGATGGAGCTGCTCCATGGCGCGCGTCATGCCCACGTAGAAGAGCCGCCGCTCCTCCTCGATGCCGGCCGGGTCGCGCGCCGAGACCGCGTGCGGAAAGATGCCCTCCTCGAGCCCGACCAGGAACACGACGGGGAACTCGAGCCCCTTCGCCGAGTGCGCGGTCATGAGCGACACGCGCTCGGCGCGCCGGTCCCAGCGGTCGACGTCGGAGACCAGGGCCACCTGGTCGAGGAAGAGCTCGGCGGGGGTGCGCTCCTCGTCGCCCTCGACGCTCTCCGCGACGAAGTCCTCCGCGCTCGCGACCAGCTCGCGCAGGTTCTCGAGGCGCGCCTCGGCCTCCGGCGTGGCCTCGCGCTCGAGGGCGGCCAGGTAGCCGCTCTCCTGGAGCACCCGCGCGATCGCCTCGGCGGGCGCCAGGCTGCGCACCTGGGTGCCGAGCTCGTCGAGAAGCGCGAGGAAGGTGCGGATCGGCCCCGCGGCGCGGCCCGCCCCGCCCGCGGCCGCAAGGCGGCGCAGGCCCTCGAGGGCCGGCACGCCCTCGCGCTCGGCGAGCTGCTCGGCGCGCTCGAGCGTGGTCTTGCCGATCCCGCGCGGCGGCGCGTTCACGATCCGGCGCAGCGCCGCGGAATCCGCCGGGTGGAGCGCGAGCCGCAGGTAGGCGAGCGCGTCCTTCACCTCGGCGCGCTCGTAGAAGCGCAGGCCGCCCACCACGACGTAGGGCACGTCGTAGCGGAGCAGCTCGTCCTCGAAGGGCCGCGACTGGGCGTTGGTGCGGTAGAAGACCGCGAAGTCGCGGAACGAGCGCCCGTCGCGGCGCGCCGCCGTCAGGATCGCGCGCACCACGAAGGCCGCCTCGCTGCGCTCGTCGAGCGCCTCGAAGAAGCGGATCGGCTCGCCTTCCCCGAGCTCCGCGCGCAGCCGCAGCGAGCGCGTCGAGCCGTTGTTCGCGACCACCGCCGAGGCGCCGTCGAGGATCGGCCGCCGCGAGCGGTAGTTGCGCTCGAGCGCCACCACCTGGGCCCGCGGGAAGTCGCGCTCGAAGTCGAGGATGTTGCGGATGTCGGCCCCCCGCCAGCCGTAGATCGACTGCTGGGGATCTCCGACCACACACAGATTCGTGTGTGATCGGGCAAGCTGGGTCACGAGCCGGTACTGCACCCGGTTCGTGTCCTGGTACTCGTCGACCAGCACGTACTGCCAGCGGCGCTGGTAGTGCTCGAGCACCTGCGGGAAGCGCTCGAAGAGCTCCGTCACCTGCAGGATCAGGTCGCCGAAGTCGAGCGCGTCGGCCTCGCGCAGCAGGCGCTGGTAGACCGCGTAGGTCTCCGCCGCCTGCTCCGCCTCGAGGTCCTCCGCCGCCTCGGCCGCGCGCGCCGGCAGCACGCCCGCGTTCTTCCACCCGTCGATCCGCCAGCGCAGCCGGCGCGGATCCGCCGTCTTCGGATCGATCCCACGCCGGCGCAGCGCCTCCTTCACGGTCGCGAGCGCGTCGTCCTCGTCGTAGATCGCGAAGCCCCGCGAGAGCCCGAGCTGCCCCGCCTCGCGACGCAGGATGCGCACGCAGGTGGCGTGGAAGGTCGAGACCCAGATCCCCGCCGCGTCCGGTCCGAGCAGCTTCTCGACCCGCTCGCGCATCTCGCCCGCAGCCTTGTTCGTGAAGGTGACCGCGAGGATCGACTCCGCCGGGATCCCGCACGCCCCGATCAGGTACGCGATCCGGTGCACCAGCACGCGCGTCTTGCCGCTCCCCGCCCCCGCCAGCACCAGCAGCGGCCCCTCGGTGGTCTCGACCGCGCGGCGCTGCTCGGGATTGAGCCCCGCCAGCAGGGAATCGGCGCCCGGCGGCGACACGCCGGGCGGGACGAGGTCGGGCAACGCAGGACTCCGGGTTCCAGCAAGGGAGGGAGGACCCCGAACATAACCCAGCTCGTCCCCATGGCTGCGCCCCCAGGAGCCGACGCCACCCCCCCCACGCGCGCCCGCGCAGAAGCGCCCCACCCGGAGGCTCCCATGGCTGCGCCCCCAGAAGCCGACGCCAACCCCCACGCGCGCCCGCGCAAACGCGCCCGCAGCCGGAGGCTCCCATGGCTGCGCCCCCAAGAGCAGACGCCAACCCCCACGCGCGCCCGCGCAAACGCGCCCGCAGCCGGAGGCTCCCATGGCTGCGCCCCCAAGAGCAGACGCCACCCCCCACGCGCGCCCGCGCAAGAGCGCCCCCGCCAGAGGCTCCCACGGCAGCGCCCCCAAGAGCAGACGCCACCCCCCCACGCGCGCCCGCGCAAACACGGCCC
>JAPSFT010000055.1 GCA_035063765.1 Deltaproteobacteria bacterium | reverse complement strand
CACCCCCGCTACCAACCCGTCCAAACGGGCCGCGCCGGCCTCGGCGTAGGCCCGTTTGGCATTCTTGCGGCCCGTCTCTCGGGCCTTTGCCGTCCCGGGCGGCACCGTCTCGGGCGGCACCGGTTCGGGCGGAAGCGGTTCGGGCGGAACCGGTTCGGACCGGCGCCACGGGGGCATTTCCCGGCGCCGTTTCGCCACCAGTCCTCCTCCACGGCCACCTATCCAAGTGGAGGAGCCTGCCCGTGCACCCGATGCCCCGCGTGTTGCCTGCTGCCGCTGCCCTGCTGACCGCCTTCACCCTGGCCTCCGAGGCCCGCGCCGTGCCGTTCGCGATGGGATGCATCACGAACAACGACGCCGGCGACTGCACGATCGCGGAGGACCAGATCACCCTCGACGTGACGGATGCCGGAGGCGGCAACGTCGCCATCGAGCTCTCGAACGCCGCCGGTGAGGACGCCGTGATCGCCGCGGTCTACTTCGACGGCGACGTGCTCGACGCGATCGTCTCGATCACGAACGACCCGCCGGGCGTGGAGTTCTCTACAGGCGGGGCCCCGCCCAACCTGCCCGGCGGCAACCCGGTCGGCTTCGACGCCGATCTGCTCGCCACCGCCGACGCTCCACCGCCCCAGAACGGCGTCGGGCCCGGCGAGGCGCTCACGATCACGCTCTCGATCGCGCCGGGCTCGGACTTCGACGACGTCCTCGCGGCCCTCGCCAGCACGGACCTGCGCGTCGGGATCCACGTGATCGCCTTCGAGTCGGGCGGCAGCGAGTCGCTCGTCAACGTGCCCGAGCCCGGGGCCCTGGCGCTGATCGCCCTGGCGGGCGCCGCGCTCGCCGGGAGATCGCTCCGCCGCTAGTAGCGGTCGTAGCGGTTCTGGCGCTGGCGCTCGTAGAGGTAGCCGCCGGTCGCTCCGGCGGCGCCCCCGATCGCGGCGCCGGTGGCGGGCTTGCCCGCGGCGGCGCCGATCAGGGCGCCGCCGGCCGCGCCGATCGCGCCGCCCGAGAGCGCGCGCTGCTCGGCCGGCGTCAGGTTGGCGCAGCCGGCGAGCCCGCCGGCTGCGAGGGTGAGCGCGAGCGCGAACGCGAGGATGCGGCGATCCATGGCCCGGAGCCTCCTGTGGGTCCGGCCCCTGTTTCGGCTCGGCCGGTGCGTCCGGCCCGTGATCGCGGTCACTGCCCCAGGCAGGGTTTCCGCCGGGGCGGGTCGATCCCGTACCGCGCGGATGGGCTCAGGCGCCCTGCCGGCGGGCGAGCCCCGTCGCGCCGAGCACGAGGAGCAGCAGGCTCGCCGGCTCGGGGACGGTGAGCGGCGCGAGGTTGGTCTCGTCGACGGGCACGAAGGGGGAGCCCTCGTAGGAGAAGCGGATCGTCGTCACGCCGCCGCAGCAGCCCTCGAAGCCGAGCCACACGAGCGTGTAGGCGGAGCCAGCCGTCAGGTTCACGGAGGTGGTGAACACGTCGGGATGGTTCCAGTTGTTCGACCACCAGATGTCGTCGCTGCGGACGAGCTCCTGCAGGACCGCGCCGTCGGCGTCGAGGACCGCGGCCACGCCGCCCCGGCCCCAGTCGGCGCCGACCTGGAAGGCGAAGGCGCCGGAGACGCTGGGCGTCAGGTCCGCAGACAGCAGGATGCTGTAGTTCGTGCCGACCCCCGCCTCGACCTGCGCCGAGACGTTCGCGAGGGCCGTCGTCGTGACGGAGGCGAGCGGCGCCCCGGCGAGGTGTGCCGCCATCAGGTCGGCGTAGGTGTCGCCCGGTGTCACCTGGTAGGTCGAGCTGCGGAAGGCGGCCTGGAGGGAGAGCGCCCGGGCTCCGGTCGCCGCGAGGACGACGCCGGTGAAGGCGAGGAGGAGAGTGGCGGCGGATCGGATGCGCATGGCCCGTCTTCTTCCTGCAGGCTCCGGCCGTCCCTCCACCCGAGGGCCTGCTCTTGGCGATCCCCCTGGGCTTCGGAACCGCGGAAACGGTGCTTGAGCGCACCCCCGCTGCCGAGCCGCCGGACCGGCAGCCGGACGGCAGGTGGAGCACGGTTTCGTGCCGGATCGCGGTGCATGCGCAACCGGGAGCTGTGATCGTGAGCCGGGAGCCGCGACCGTGAGCTGCTTCACAGCGTCCCGGGCGGCGCTCGGGGATCCTTCCCTCCGAAAGGGCCGCCGCGGCGCCCGGGCGGCCCGGGAGAGCGAAAGGCCATGTCACCCCGATCCCTGCACACCGTCCTGCTGGCCACCGCCACGATCGGCCTGGCGGCCCTGCTCGCGGTCGCGACCACCCAGCGCGAGCGCGCGGGCGGCGTGCACCCGGTGGGCTACAGCCTCGCGCTGGACGGCGGCTTCAGGTCCCGGTGAAGTCCGGCTTGCGCTTCTCGAGGAAGGCGCGCGGCCCCTCGACGGCATCCTTGGACATCATCACCCGCATGCCGTGCTGCTGCTCGATCTCGAAGGCCTTCTCCTCGGGCAGCGTCTCGGTCGCCCGGAGCACCGCAACCAGCGCCCGCACCGCGAGCGGGCCGTTGGCGGCGATGCGGAGCGCGATCTCCTTCGCCTTCGCGAGCGCCTCGCCGTCGGGCACCAGGTGGTTCACGAGCCCGAGCTCCCAGGCGCGCTGCGCCGGCAGGTCCTCGCCCGCGAGCAGCATCTCGGCCGCGATCGCGTAGGGGATCTGGCGGCGCAGCCGCACCGCCGAGCCCGCCATCGGAAAGAGCCCGCGCTGGACCTCCGTCACGCCGAAGCGCGCGCTGCGGCCGGCGACGCGGATGTCGGTGCCCTGCAGGATCTCGGTGCCGCCCGCGCGCGCGAAGCCCTCGGCCGCGAGGATCACCGGCTTGGCGGGCCGGTAGGTCTTCAGCCAGGCGCCGAAGATCACCTGCGGCTCCCGGCGCACCCGCGCGATCCACTCGTTGTCGCTGACGCCCGACTGGAGCTTGCCGATCTCCGCGAGGTCCATGCCCGCGCAGAAGGTGTCGCCCCGGCCGGTCAGGATCGCGACGCGCAGGGCGTCGTCGCGATCGAGCTCGAGCCAGGCGTCGTAGAGCCGGCACATCGCCTCCGAGTTCACCGCGTTCTTCTTCTCGGGGCGGTTGAGCGTGACGACGAGGATCGGTCCCTCGCGTTCGACGAGGACGGCGGGTGACGACACGGGGGATCCCTCCGGCGCGCAGCGGGTCGGGCGAGCGCGGCCCAAGAGGTAACGGAGCCGGCGACGGCCTCCAAGCGATGCGGAACGGGCGCGTTCCGGCGGGCGCGGGTACCCTGCGCTCCCGCGCCCGAGCCACGGTCCACACGGTCCCACACGGTCCCAGGATGAGCATCGCCGAACCGAGCGGAGCGCCGCGCGACGCTGCGCACGCTCCCTCCCGCCACGAGCGCGTGATCGCGCGCCTCGACGCCGCCGGCACCCACCCGAGCTGGGTGCTGTGGGCGTCGCTCGCGGGCATGTTCGCGACGACCTTTCCGGTCACGATCCTGACCGTCTCGCTGGTGCCGATCGCCCAGGAGTTCGGGGCGCGCGAGACCACGATGGCGTGGGTGATCTCGGCGCCGATGCTGTTCTCGGCGGTGACGATGCCGTTGCTCGGGAAGCTCGGCGACCTCCACGGACACCGCCGCGCGTTCCTGCTCGGGACGGCGGGCTCGACGGCCGCAGCCTTCCTCACCGCCCTGGCCTGGGACGCACCGTCCCTGATCGGCCTGCGCACGCTCGCGGCGGTGCTCGGCGGGGCCACCCAGCCCGCCGCGATGGCGCTGATCTTCAGCGTCACCGCCTCGAACCGGCGCGTGCAGGCGATGGGCTGGTGGTCGATGACGACCGCGGGGGCGCCCGCACTCGGGCTCGTCGCGGG
>JAPSFT010000054.1 GCA_035063765.1 Deltaproteobacteria bacterium | reverse complement strand
CGGCTACGGGCCGCTCGCAAGGCGCGCGACCGAGCCATGGCCGTCGCCATGGGGAGGGAGCGCAACGCTGCGAGCGGCCCGTAGCCGCGATCGAATGCAGGCGAACTTCCGACACACGGCACTAGGAGGACGGGCCGGGCGCGGGAGGTGTCAGCGCTGGCCGACGGGGCGGTGGACCAGGAGGGGGCCGTCGGCGAAGAGCACGCCGTCGGGCTCGATCGAGCGGACCTCGTAGGCGCCGACCCACTCGCCCTCCTTCACCTCGCGCGGGCCCTCGCCGCCGATCGCGACCCACGCGGCGCGCCGCTCGGCCTGCGGGTGCCAGCTCGTGCGCACGACCTCGACCGGCAGCTCCGCGCGCGCGCCGCGAGCCGGCGCCTCCTCCTCGACGAGGCGCGGAGCCCGGCCGGGGATCGGGCTCGCGACGACGGACTCGCCGGCCGGGGCCCGGGTGGCCCCGGGTCCGGGTAGCGCGGAACGGAGCGGGGGCGCGGGCGGCTCGGCGCGAGGCGGGAGCGGGGGCGCGGACGCCACGGCGACATGGACCGGTGTCGGATCGGGCGCGGCGGTGGTGGGCGGGTGCGGCGCCGGCGAGGCCACCGCGGCAGGGCCAGCGCCCGCGACCGGCGCCGGCGCGGCGGGACGCAACGGCGGAGCCGGCACCGCGGCGGGTCGCGGGAGGGCGGCGGGCGGGGCCGGCACCGCGGCGGGTCGCGGGAGAGCAGCGGGCGGCGCGGCGGCCACGGGGGCGGGCGCCACGGGGGCGGCTGCCGGGGGATCCGGTGGGGTGTCGACGCCGCCGAGCATGCCCCAGGTCACGGCGAAGCCGAGCGCGAGCGCGGCGACCGCGGCGAGCCGCGCCGCCCACGGCCCGCGCCGGCGCACGCGCGGCACCACGACCTGCTCGCGGAGCGGCCGCTCGGCGCCCTTCGCGCGCTCCTGCTCGAGGCGCCGCAGCGCCTTCAGGATCGTGCTCACCCGGCGCCTCCGGCCTGCACGTGCGCAACCACCTCGGGCGCCGTGTAGCGGCCGAGCGCGCGGTAGAGCGACATCTTGGTGAGGGGGCCCACGGTACCATCGGGCTCGAGCGCGTGATCGGCCTGGAAGGCGCGCACCGCGAGCTCGGTGTCCTGGTCGAAGACGCCGGCCTCCGCGCCGGCTGCAAAGCCGAGCTCGCCGAGCGCGCCCTGGAGCCACGCGACCCCCTCGCCGCGGTCGCCCGCACGCAGCAGCTCCGGCAGCGCTTCGAACTCGCGCCACACGACGTAGGTCTCGCCGGCCCAGGCCGCCTCGAGCGCACCGGCCTCGATCCGCACCGGCCCGCTCTCGGCGACCCCGATCAGCTCCACCTCGTCATCCTCGATGCGGCGCAGCAGGACCACGCGCGGCACGCCGTCGGCGGCCGCGACCACGAGCAGCGCCGGGTGCCCGACGGCGCGCAGCGCTGCGACGTCGGCGCCGGGCAGCTCGAACACGCCGAGGCCCTGGCCCTCGAGCGCGGCGATCAGCTCCGGGAACGCGAGCAGCGCCGGCGTGCCGGCGGGTGGCGCGCCGAGCGACCAGGCCTCGAGCGCGCCCGCAAGCGACGCCCCGGCGGTGGCGCCCGGCGCGCGGAGCGCGAGGGCTCCGGCAAGATCATCGATGCGCGGAACGGGAGGCGGAGCCGGAGCGCCGGCCGGCGCCCCGGGCGGCGGCGCCGCGAGCGCGGCCGGATCGGGCGGGGACGCTTCGGGCGCGGTCAGGCCGGCTGCGCCCGCCCCGGCGGGCGCGACGGGCGGCGCGAGGAGCCCGGGCGGCGCGCTCGAGACGTCGGCTGCGAGCACGGTGGCGGGTGCCGGAGCAGCGGGCACGTTGGCCGAGACGGGCAGCGCGGCGGGCGCCTCGCTCGGGGCGGGTGCAGCAGCGACCGGCGGCGCGGATCCCCTCCGCTCGCGCAGCTCCCGCGCGCCGAGCCAGCCGCCCGCCGCGAAGAGCACACCGAGCCCCGCTGCCGCCGCGACGGCGGCCGCCCGGCGGCCCCGGCCACCCGTGGCCGCGGGCGCCACGGCTCCGGCCCCGGTCTCGCGCGCCGCGCGCGCCACGTGGGCCGCCTCGACCAGCGGCGCGCCGTCGCTGAACGCGGCGAGGAGCGCGCGATCGCAGAGCAGGTTCACGACGCGCGGGACGCCGTGCGAGCGGCGGAACACCTCGCGCACGGCGCCCTCGGAGAAGAGGTGGTCGCGGTCGGCGCCGGCCGACACGCGCAGGCGGTGGCGGACGTACTCACCGGCCTCCTCGCGCGAGAGCGGCGCGAGCCGCCAGCGCACCGCGATCCGCTGGCGGAGCTGGCGCAGGTCCTCGCTCTCGAGCATGGCGTCGAGCTCGGGCTGTCCGAGCAGGAGGATCTGGATCAGCTTCTCGGTCTCGGTCTCGAGGTTCGAGAGCAGCCGGATCTGCTCGAGCGTGTCGGGCGCGAGCCCCTGCGCCTCGTCGATGATCAACAGCACGCGGCGTCCCTGCTGGCGGCGCTCGACCAGGAAGTGGTTCAGCTCGTGGACCAGCTCGCGCGCGCTCGTGCCCTGCTTCTCGAGCCCGAGCTCGACCAGGATCGCCTCGAGCAGCTCGCGCGCCGAGAGCTTCGGGTTGAAGAGGAAGGCCACCTCGACCTCGGAGCCGAGCCGGCGCAGCAGGGTCCGGCAGAGCGTGGTCTTGCCGGTACCGACCTCCCCCGTGACGGCGATGAAGCCCTCGCCCTGCTCGATGCCGTAGAGCAGGTGGGCGAGCGCCTCGCGATGGGCGGCCGACAGGAACAGGAAGCGGGGGTCCGGGCTCAGCGCGAAGGGCTTCTCCCGGAGTCCGAAGAACGCGGTATACATGCGGGCTCGATCCGGGCTTCGGATGATGGGGAACGTCGCGGGCATCCAGCCGCTGCTACAGGTAGCCCGATCGAGGCCCGGGTCCCAGCCTGCCCGACCGCCTGCCCCACGAGGTCCACCGGTTGCAAACCCGCCGCTCCCCGGATGGTTCCTCGCCGGCCGTCGGGATCGACTGGGGCGCCACCCTGGCCAAGCTGGCGGTGCGCCGGCCCGGAGAGGCGCTCGGGTACCGGCTCCTCCCGAGCGACGACGCCGAGGCCTGCCGGCGCGCCCTCGCCGAGCTCGGCGCGACCCGGGTCGGGGTGACCGGAGGCGGGGCGGATCGGCTCGTGCGCGAGCTGCCGGGGGCTGTCGCGGTGAACGAGTTCGCGGCCTGGGGTGCCGGCGCCGCCGCGCTGCTCGCCGAGAACGACGGCGGCGGCGAGCCCGCCCAGCGCCACCTCCTGGTCTCGCTCGGGACCGGCACCTCGGTGCTGCTCGTCGACGGGCTCTCGGTGAGCCGGATCGGCGGCACCGCGCTCGGCGGGGGCACGCTGCTCGGGCTCGCAGCGGGGCTGCTCGGCACGAGCGACTTCGAGCAGATCGTGGCGCTCGCGAAGAAGGGCTCGCGCCGCGAGGTGGACCTGCTCGTCTCCGACATCTACCGCGCCGGCGGCATCGCGCTGGCCGGCGACCTCACCGCTGCGAACTTCGGCAAGCTCGCGCCCCGGCTCGCCGCCGGCGAGCGCGTCGCGCCCGAGGACCTCGCGCACGCGCTGATGGGTCTGCTCGGCGAGAACGTGGCGCTGGTCTGCGCCGGCCTCGCCGCTGCGGCCCAGGTGCGCCGCATCGTCTTCGGCGGATCGACCCTGCGCGGCAACGACGCGCTGGTCGAGATCACGGGCGCGATCACGCGCGCCCTCGGGCGCGAGCCGGTCTTCCTGCCGCGCGTCGAGTACGCGGGCGCGCTCGGAGCACTGCTGCTCGCGAGCCCGCCCTGAGGAGGCTCGCCTCCGGCTCGCTGCGCGCTCGCTTCGCTCGACCGATGAGCTTCGCTCGCCTCCGGCTCGCTGCGCGCTCGCTTCGCTCGACCGATGAGCTTCGCTCGCCTCCGGCTCGCTGCGCG
>JAPSFT010000053.1 GCA_035063765.1 Deltaproteobacteria bacterium | reverse complement strand
CCACCCAGCCCGCCGCGATGGCGCTGATCTTCAGCGTCACCGCCTCGAACCGGCGCGTGCAGGCGATGGGCTGGTGGTCGATGACGACCGCGGGGGCGCCCGCACTCGGGCTCGTCGCGGGGGGGCCCCTGATCGAGTGGTTCGGCTGGCGGGTCGTGTTCCTCCTCCAGGGCGCCTTCGCGCTGGCCGCCTTCGTGCTCGCCGCCCTGGTGCTCCGCGAGACGTCCCGCAAGACGGTGCGCCTCGACGTGGCGGGGAGTGTCACGCTCGCGCTCGGCGTGAGCGGCCTGATGCTGGCGCTCGCCGAGCTCCGCGAGCTCGGGCTGCGCTCGGCCGCCGTGCTCGCGGCGGCCGCCACCGGCGCCGCCGGCCTCGTCGCGTTCCGCGCCGTCGAGGCGCGGGCCGCCGCCCCGCTCGTCCCGCTCGGCCTGCTCCGCGACCGCCGCTTCGTGGCGCCCACGATCTCGAGCGCCTTCATGAGCGCGTCCTACATAGGCACCTTCGTGATCGCGCCCTTCGCGCTCCACGGCGTCTTCGGCTTCACGCCCGCGGCGACGGCCTGGATCCTGGTCCTGCGCACGGCCTCCCTCACGCTCGGCTCGCCCTTCGGCGGTGCGCTCGGCATGCGGGTGGGCGAGCGCGCGGCCGCGGTCGTGGGCGCGCTCGTGATGACGGTGTCGATGGCCTTCCTGTGGTGGGGCGTCGGCGGCCGCTCGCTGCTCGCGGTGGGCGGCGGGCTCGTGCTCCAGGGGCTCGGCCACGGGCTCGGTCTGCCCGCGCTCACCTCCTCGGCCACCAGCGCCGCCGCCGACGAGGACATCGGCATCGCCTCGGCGGTGAACCGGCTCTTCGGCACGATCGGCGCCGCCTTCGGCATCACCCTGCTCTCGCTCCTGTGGGGCGGCGAGGGCTCGAGCGACGCCTTCGCGAGCGCCTTTGCGGCGGGCGGCGCGCTCTCGGCGCTCTCGCTGGCGGCGGCCTTCGGGATGCGGCGCTAGCCCCGCGCGGGAGAGGGGGTGCGAAGCCCCTGCACCATGTGCCAGAGCGCGAGGAGCATCACGCTCGTGGCGAAGGCGCCGATCAGGTAGGTCCCGAGCGCCGGGAAGCTCGACACCGTGAAGTTCCCCATCTCCGCGGTGCCCAGGATCGGGGGCATGAACGCCTCCATGGTGATCGCGGCCTTCGGGTCGAGGTCGTGCCCATAGCGGTAGAGCATGTACGCGAAGCGCCCGAGGCTGAAGGCCCCGAAGTAGCCGGTCAGCACGGCCAGGTCCACGAGCGAGCGGACGTCACCGACCACGGCCACCCGCAACGCCAGGAGCGCCAGCCCGCCGATCGCGAAGGGGATGAAGTCGAGGTCGGCGAAGTCCGCCGGGTCGAGCTTCTTCATGCCGACGTAGTGGTTGAGGGTGTTGATCTCGGGCAGGTCGACGCCCCGGTTGCCGCCTTCGATCGTGTAGGAGCGCACGAAGAGGTCGAGACCCTTCGGGTACTGGGGCGCCGTGAAGTGGATCTGCCAGAGCGGCACGAAGGCGCCGATCACGAGCGGCACGATGGCCGCCACCAGGATCCAACGTGTCCAGAAGAGCAGCGGGCTGCCCAGGAGCTCGTAGAAGCGATCCATCCGTGAACCCATCGTTCGTCCTCCTCGACTAGACCAGGTCGCCGCGTCGGAAGCGCGCCCAGCCGAACCACCAGGCGCCCGCGCCCACCGCGAGCGGCCAGGCGAGACCCAATCCGAGGAGCGCCGCGGCGCCCACCCGGTTCGCCAGGTAGAAGCCCACCGGCCCGAGCGTCGCGAGGCTCGGTTCGGCGGCCGAGAGCAGCGCGAGCCGCGCTGCCTGCACCGGGTTCGCCGCGGCGAGCGCGAAGACCGCGCGCGCCGGCAGGCGCCACTGGAGCAGGAGCGAGATGCCCGCGAAGTCGAGCAGCGCAACGCTCGCCGTCCAGAGCAGGAACACGAGCGTCATCGCGCGGGCCGGGTGGCGCACCACCACCGACACCGCGAGGCCCACGCCGACGTAGGCGACGAGCAGCGCGGCGCAGACGGCGATGGCGCGCCCGAGGAACGCCCACGAGACCGGCTGCCCGCGCAGGCCCGCGGCGACACCGAGCGCGACCATCACCAGGACCAGCGGCAGCACGAGCGCCACCAGGCGCACCGCGGTCACCCCCGCCAGGAAGGCGCCCCGCCCGATCGGGTGCGAGAGGAAGAGCTCGAGCGAGCCGTCGTCGCGGGCGCGGTTCACCACCTGCACCGTCGCGAGCAGTGCGAGCAGGGGAAGCAGGAGCACGAGGGCGTGGCTGAGCGAGAAGAGCACCCGCCCGATCCCCGTGAAGCCGAGCACGTTCGATTCGCGCAGGCCCACGAGCACGAAGGCCCCGGCCAGGCCGCCGTAGACCAGCAGGCAGAGCCACAGCCAGCGCGAGCGCAGCACCTCGCCGAGGTCGAGGCGCGCCACGGCGGCGAGCTCGCTGAGCCTCATCGCGCATCCGCGGCGCGCGCGCGCAGCTCGGCCCGCACGGCCTCGAGCGGGAACGAGCCAGGCGTTCCGGGATCGACCGCGCCGAAGCCGAAGTCCATCGGCGTCGGCGCCACGCGCACGAAGGCGACGCCGTCGCCGGGGAGCCAGCGGTCCTCGCGCAGGTGGTGGAACCAGAGCGCGTGGACGTGCCCGGGGCGGGCGTCGAGGCGCGCGAAGAGGCAGCCGGGGTCGTCGAAGCTCTCGACGCTCCCATCCCGGAGCTGGAGCTGCGCCGCGAAGCCCGGCTCGCTGATCAGCATCCGGCAGTGCGCGCAGGGCTCGCGGTCCCAGGCGATCGGCTGCGGTCCCTCGGGCGGGCCGCAGGCCGCGAGCAGGAGGAGGAGGGCGAGGGCCGCGCGCCCAGCCTGGATGCCGCCGGCGCGCTCAGGCATCGCGCGGCTCCCGCCCCGCGAGCTCGATCGTCTCGAGATCGCGCGCGTTCAGGTTGCGCAGCCGGGGCCCGAGCACGGCGGTGGCCTCGGCGAGGAGCGGCAGCTTGGCGGCGCTCTCGACGGTCCGATGCCAGGCGCCGCTGGCGCCGCGCCGGAAGCCGTGCCGGCCCAGCCACTCGGCCGCCTCGGCGCCCTCCGCCCAGAGGTCGAGCGCCGCGAGCCCGCTGCGCGCGAGGAAGGCGTCGGCGGGCCCGTCGTAGGCGACGCGGCCCTCGTGGAGCTGGAGCACCTGGCCGACCAGCGGGCGGATCTCGTCGAGGCGGTGCGAGCACAGGACCACGGTCGTCGCGGGCGGCAGCGCGTCGAAGAGCTCGAAGCAGCGCTCGCGCGCGCGGGCATCGAGGCTGCCGGTCGGCTCGTCGAGGATCAGGAGCGCGGCTTCGGCGGCGAGCGCGAGCGCGATCAGGAGCTTCTGCTTGGTGCCGCCCGAGAGCGAGCGGAACGGCCGGGGCGCGAGCGCCGGGAGGTCGAGGTCGAAGGCGCGCGCGCTCGCTTCGATCCGCTCGCGCGGCAGCGCGCGTACCCGGCCGATGGCCGCCAGCACCTCGCCGACCGGCGCGCCGAGCTGGGGCGCCGCCTGGGGCACGTACGCCATCCGGCGCGCCACGGCGACCCGTTCGGCGAAGGGCGAGCGGCCGTCGATCCGCACCCGCCCCGTGCAGCCCACGAGCCCCATCAGGATCCGGTTCAGGGTCGACTTGCCCGAGCCGTTGGGCCCGACGAGCGCCACCCGCCGGCCGGGCTCGACGTCGAAGGAGACGCCGGCCAGCGCCTCGACCGGCCCGAAGCGCTTGCGGGCATCGCGCACCTCAATGCGCACGCCCGTCCTCCCGGGCGAGCGGTCTCATGCGCGGCTGCGGGTCCACGAGCACGAGGCGCGGCTCGAGGAGCGGCACGATGCGCCCGATCGCCTCGGCGAGCGAGAGCGCCAGGGTGCCGCGATAGAAGGCCAGCTCGGGGTGCGCCGCCACCAGGTCGGCGGCGAGGCTGCGCAGCTCGTAGGGGACGTCGCCCGTCCCGTCGCCGTCGAGGTCGTAGCCGGCGTAGTCGTCGAAGCGGTTGCCGCGCCATTCGGCCGCGCGCGCGTCGCCGTGGCCGTCCACCTCGACCTGCGTGCGGCTGTCGAGGAACTCGTTCGCGACGAAGGCGTTGCCCGAGGCCCGCCCCAGGAAGGAGACCGCGACCTCGTTCAGGCGGAAGGAGTTGCCCTCGAAGCGATTGCGGTCGTCGGGCCAGAGCGGGCTCGTGTCGATGTAGAGCCCGACGGTGTTGCGCACGAACTGGTTCCCGATGGCGGTGACGTTGCCCGACTCCTTGAGCCCGAGCCCGATGCCGGCCGCACCGCCCGCGCCTGCGAACAGGTTGCCGTGCAGGGAGACCTGCCGGCTGTACATCACGAACAGCCCGGTGACGTTGTGCACGAAGCGGTTGCCCACGAGCTCGTTGTCGTGGCTGTACATGAGGTGCGCACCGTAGCGCCCGCCCTCGATGGTGTTGTCGCTCACCCGGTTGCGCGAGGCGTACCAGAGCACCATGTCGCGCCCGTCGTGGACCTGGTTGTCCGCGACGACGCAGTCGTAGGACTCCCAGAGGCGGATCCCGTCGCCGCGCAGGCCGAGGGATCGGGTGGGATCGCCGCGCACCTCGTTCGCCAGCACGCGGGCGTGCTCGGCCTTCTCGACCAGGATCCCGAAGGTGGCGTTGCGGATCGCGACGCCCTCGACGCGCGCCCCGAGGCCCGCCACGTGGACCGCCGCGTCGAGCAGGTCGAAGCGCCCGCCGCTGCCGTCGATCGTGACGCCGAGCAGCGCCGGGCCCTGGCCGATGAGACGCACCGTCGTCCCCTCCCCCGTGCTCCGGATCACGGCGTCACGCGGCCCCCAGACGGTGACCCCGTCGAGGCGCAAGGGCCCCGTGTAGGCGCCGGGTGCCAGACACAGCCGCTCGCCCGGGCTCGCGGCCGCCAGCAGGCCGGCGAGATCCGCTCCGGCCGCGACCTCGCGGCAGTCGGCCGGCCGTGGCGGCGCGGCTCCGAGGAGCAGCG
>JAPSFT010000052.1 GCA_035063765.1 Deltaproteobacteria bacterium | reverse complement strand
CGCGACGGCACACGACCCACGTCGTCTTCACGCCGCAGGAGCTCGTCGAGAAGCTCGCGGCGCTGGTCCCGCCGCCCCGCTTCCACCTGGCCCGCTACCACGGGATCCTGGGCCCCTGCGCCAGCGAGCGGGATCGGGTCGTGCCGGCGGGAGCGGGGCCGTCGCATCGACCGGCGCCTTGCTCGCGGGGTACTGCGATGGAGGAGTCCACTCAGCATCGCGGTGTCGGCTCATCGGCCGCCCTACCCGTCGGCGCGATGTCGGGCTTCCACGCGCTGATCGCCAGCGGCACCACGCCGAAGCTGCTCGACCGCGAGAGCGACGCGCGCGTGATCGGCTACGGCGCGATGCTGATGGAGAGCTTCGTCGCGATCATGGCGCTGCTGTCGGCGGCGGTGATGGACCCGGGCGTCCACTTCGCGATCAACCCGCTGTGGCCGCTGTTCGGGATCGCGAACCAGCTGCTGGCCGCCGCGACGACGATCCTGGTCAAGTCGGGTCGCGCGCGCTTCGGGCTGCTGACCGGGCTGCCGCTGGCCTGGCTGCTCACCGTCACGATGAGCGCCGGTTGGCAGAGGATCTTCCACGCCGAGCGCCGGATCGGCTTCCTGGCCCAGGCCGACTTCCTCGCCGGCGAGATCGCCGCCGGGCGCATCCCGGCCGCGAAGATCGCCGAGACCCAGCACGTGATCTCCAACAACCGCCTCGACGCCGCCATCACCGCCCTGTTCATGGCGCTGGTGGCGATCGTGGTGCTCGACGCGGCGCGCGTCTGGTGGCGGACGCTGCGCTCGAGGCCGGCGCCGGTCGGCGCCGAGGCGGCCTCCGCGTGAGGGCGGCGAGCGTCATCGGCGCCCGCGCGCGCGCCGGCGTTCTCGCCCTGCGTGACTTCCTGCGCGGCTTCCTCGGGCTGCCGGGAGCGCCCGGCAACGGCTCGACACCACGCGGAGACGCTGCCGCCGCGCAACGCGCCCTCGAGGAGCGCGCCGCCCGCTGGCCGACCTGCTGCTAGGCTGCGAGGCAGCATGGCGAAACAGCGCAGGAACTCGATCGTCGCGCGGGCAGGGCGGTTCGCGGACCGCTTCCGGATCCAGGACCCGAAGCGCTTCCGGCTGAAGCAGGTCGATCCCGGTGACACCTGGCGCCTGCGCTCCAAGGAGCAGGCCGCCGGCCTGCTCGAACAAGGCATCGAGCGTCTCACGGAGCTCCAGGAGATGCTCTACGCCCAGGACCGCTGGTCCCTGCTGCTCGTGTTCCAGGCCATGGACGCCGCCGGCAAGGACTCGACGATCAAGCACGTCATGTCCGGCGTGAACCCGCAGGGCTGCCAGGTGCACTCGTTCAAGCAGCCCTCGCCCGAGGAGCTCGACCACGACTTCCTCTGGCGCACCACCACGCGGCTGCCGGAGCGCGGGCGCATCGGCATCTTCAACCGCTCGCACTACGAGGAGGTGCTGGTGGTGCGCGTGCACCCGGAGCTGCTGGTGCGTCAGAAGCTGCCCTCGAAGCTGATCGCCAAGGACATCTGGGAGGAGCGCTTCCAGTCGATCAACGAGCTCGAGCAGCACCTCGCGCGCAACGGCACCGCGGTCCGCAAGTTCTTCCTGCACGTCTCGAAGGACGAGCAGCGCAAGCGCTTCGAGGAGCGCCTCGACCGACCCGAGAAGAACTGGAAGTTTGCGCTGGGCGACGTGCAGGAGCGCGCGCACTGGGACCAGTACCAGCGCGCCTACGAGGACATGATCCGCAATACCTCGACGCCGCACGCGCCGTGGTACGTGGTGCCGGCCGACCACAAGTGGTTCACGCGGCTGGTGGTGGCCGCGGCGGTGGTGGACGCGCTCGAGGACCTGAAGCTGGAGTGGCCGAAGGTGGACTCGGCGAAGCGCAAGGAGCTGGCGACGGCGCGCGAAGTGCTGGCGGGGGAGGATTGACGCCCCAGCGCCGGCCCCGGCGGCGATTCTCATCGATTTCTCATTGGCCGCCGGTGGACCGTACTCCCGCCAGGACTAGAATCCAGCGACCCAACGAGGAGGTCTCCATGCCGCTCGTCACCGTTCAAGCCGTCGAGGGCGTCTTCTCGGCGGCGCAGAAGCGCAAGATCATCGAACAGCTCACCGAGACGATGGTCGCGATCGAAGGCGAGAGCCTGCGACCCTACACCTGGGTGAAGGTCGAAGAGGTGAAGGAGGGCGACTGGGGGATCGGAGGCAAGATCCTCACCTGCGACGTCGTCCGCAAGCTCGGCGCCGCGGAGGCCTGAGATCAGCGGCCGAGTCGCGGCGCCGCCGCGAACGCTCGGCGAGCGCCTGGAACGGCGGGCTCGCGAGGGCTTCATCGGCCGCCACGGCGAGCTGGCCCTCCTGCTCCAGTGCCTGGAGGAGGAGGGCCCGCTCGTGGCCCACGTGCACGGCATCGCGGGGGTCGGCAAGACCACGCTGCTCGCGGCGTTCGTTGGGGAGGCGCAGGAGCGCGGCGCGTTGGTGATGGAGCTCGACTGTCGCGCCATCGAGCCGACCGAGCGGGGTCTCCTGCTCGCGCTGGCCGATGCGGCGGCCGCCCCCGAGCCCACCGTCGCGGCGATCGCCGCGCGGCTCGCGTCGCTGGCGCGCCGGGTCGTCCTCGTCCTCGACACCTACGAAGTGTTCCGGCTCATGGACGCGTGGGTGCGGCGGCGGCTGTTGCCGGCGCTCCCCGACCACGCGCGGGTGATACTCGCCGGCCGCCAGCCACCCGTCGCGGCCTGGCTCGCCGCGCCCGCGTGGCACGGTCTGTTCCGCGGCGTCTCCCTGGGTCCGTTGCACGATCGCGATGCCCGGCGCTTGCTCGAGCAGGCGGGCATCGCCGCTGGGGCCACGGCGCGCATCCAGGCCTTCGCACGGGGCCACCCGCTCGCCCTGCGGCTCGCGGCGCGCGCCCTCCTCGAGGACCCGAGCGCGGACCTCGAGCGGATGACCCTGCCGCACGTGCTCGAGAAGCTGGCGCGCGCACATCTCGAGGACGTCGCGGATCCCGCGATGCGCCGGACGCTCGAAGCGTGCTGCGTGATGCGCCGGGTCCGGCATTCGCTGCTCGAGGCGATCGCCCCGGCGGCAGCCGGGGATGGTGCCTACGAGCGTCTGCAGAGGCTCCCCTTCGTCGAGCCCTCTCCGGAAGGCCTGTGGATCCACGATGCGGTTCGGGAGGCGGTCGCCGCGTCGCTGCGGATGGCGGATCCCGCACGCCATCGGTCCGCGCGCCAGTCTGCCTGGCGGCAGCTGCGAGAGGAGCTCGCCGGCGCCGGGCCCCGGGAGCTCTGGACCTGCACGGCAGACATGCTCTACCTGCTCGAGAATCCGGTCGTGCGCGAGGCCTTCTTCCCGAGCGAGGCGCAAGCGCTTCACGTGGAGCCTGCCGGCGACGAAGACGGCGCGGCGATCGAGGAGATCCTCGCGCGCCACGACGGGGAGGAGGCCGCGCGGCATCTGTCCGGCTGGCGCGAGCGCCATCCGGCCGCGTTCCACGTCGTCCGGGAGAGTCACGGCGCCGCCGCCGGCTTCTACTGCATGTTCGAGCCTTCCGCAGTCGCCGACAGTGCGCTGGAGCGGGATCCGCTCACCCGGGCCTGGTGCCGACACCTGCGTGCGGAGCCCGTGTCCGCGTCGGAGCGTGTTCTCTTCATCCGGCGCTGGCTCGGCCGCGATCACGGCGAGGCCCCGTCTCCGGTCCAGGCTGCGTGCTGGCTCGACATCAAGCGTTCGTACCTCGAGCTGCGGCCGGCGCTCCGGCGTGTCTATCTTGGCGTGCGGGACCTCGATCCCTACGCGCAAGCAGCGGCGCGCTTGCGCTTCCAGGTGCTGCCCCGGCTCGAGGTCACGATGGATGGCGAACGCTACCGGACCGCAGTTCTCGACTTCGGGCCAGCTTCGGTCGACGGCTGGCTCGCCGAGCTGGTGTCCGACGAGCTCCAGATCCTGCACGAGGACATCGTCGATCTCGCCTCGCGCGAGCTGGTGGTGGACGGCGTGCGGACGCCGCTCACCGGGCTCGAGTTCGGCCTGCTCTCGTATCTCCTGCAGCACGAGGGTCGCGCCGTCTCGCGCGAAGAGCTGCTGCGGCGGGTCTGGGGCTACGAGTCGGGGAGTGCGAGCAACGTGGTGGACCAGGTGGTGCGGTCCCTGCGCAGCAAGCTCGGTGCGCGCGGCGTTCGGATCGAGCCGATCCGGGGCGTCGGCTACCGGCTTCGCAAGGACTGAGCGCCGCGCCCGGCCTCAGAACGGCGCCAGGGCCGCCGCCGCTTGCTCGGCCTGCGCGAGCAGGTCCTCGAGCAGCGACAGCACGCGCGCCCAGAAGCCGGGGTCCGCGATGTCGAGCCCGGTGCGTGCCACCACCTCGCGCGGCGACTCGGAGCCTCCGGCCGCCAGCATCTCCAGGTAGCGCGGCGCGAAGGCGGGGCCTTCCTCGTCGTAGCGGCGCACCAGCGCCAGCACCAGCAGCTCGCCGAACGCGTACGCGTAGCAGTAGAACGGCGAGTGCACGAAGTGCGCGAAGGCGTCCTCGAGCTTTCCGCACAGCAGGCCCAGGCGTACGGCGGGGTCGCGCTCCTCGCGGAGCAGGCGCCGGAACACGAGCATCTCGCCGACCACGCTCGCCGTCTCGGCGGTGGTGAGCGGCGTGTCCTGCTGGAACAGGCCACGCGCGCGGGCCAGGTACTGGTGCACGCCGTGGCCGAGCTCGTGGGCCAGCGTCATCACGTCGCGCAGGTTGCCGGTGTAGTTGAGCAGCACGTAGGGATGCGCCGCCGGCACCGTCGAGGCGGAGAAGGCGCCGCCGCGCTTGCCGGGCCGCAGCTCCGCGTCGATCCAGCGCCGCTCGAAGAAGCGCTCGGCGATGCCGGCCATGTCGGGCGCGAAGTCGCTGTACGCCTCGAGCACCACCCGGCGCGCCGAGTCCCAGGAGCGCCGGCCCTCGACGGCGGCGATCGGCGCGTAGCGGTCGTAGTCGAAGAGCCGCTCGAGGCCGAGCAGCCGGCCCTTCAGGCGGTAGTAGCGCTGGACCAGGTCGTAGCGCGCCTCGCAGGCGCCGAGCAGGGCAGGATGGGTGGCACCCTGCCGGCTTGGAGCCCACTCCCCGGAGGGCTTTTCCATAACGGGTAGCTATCGGCGCTCGATCCACCGCTTGTTCGCCCGTTCGAGCGTTGGTGGCTCGCGACCGGCGCGCTCCTCATTCCACCGCGCTTGCCGGCGGAAGCGCGATTGTTTCGATCCGGGACAGGTCGAGCTTGCGCGAAGCGTGGTCGATGTCGAACCCGACGACATCCCCCTTCTCATCGAGATCGACCACGAGACCTTCGACGATCTCCCGGGTCTCCGTACCCGGCGTGCTCCTCAGCTCGATGTAGAGGCTGTCCGTCTCCGGGTAGTAGTGCAGCTTCATCGTCCTTCCTCGCGGAACGTACGGTCGAAGAACGCGTTGTGGATCGTCTCCCCGTCCTCGAGCGTCACGACCCGCAGCACTCGCGCTTCGATCTCTCCGGTCATCCTGATCCTGCCCCAGTATCGAACCCGCCCGTCCCCCTGCACCTCGCGCCGGATCGGAGCAGCAAGCACGTCCTGGCACCACGCGCGCTGAATGTAGGGTCGCTTTCGCAGCACCTGCTCCTCGAAGTAGCGCGTGGTCCTCAAGGCTCTGCGTCGGCCCTCGTTGTTCTCTTGGGGCGCGCGGAGGATACCACGGAGCGGCGAGCAGCTCCTCGACCGACGATGGATCCGGGCAATCGAGGCCCGTCGGGACCAGGGGCCGCCTGGGGCCGCGGGGCCGTGGCCTGCGCTCTCCGGTGCAGCCCCATTCACGTCCTCGCAGCGCAGGAGACGCAAGCGCGCGTCACCTCTTGCGCTTCCTCGCGACTGAAAATGCGGGTGTCGCCAGTTCGATTCTGGCCTGGGCCACCATCCCGCCCGCGAGCAAGTCCGCGGAGATGCTGCTGTCTTCGTCGCCGGAGCGTTCGAAGCTCGCGGCCGCGTCGGGAATCGCCGGATCGGCAGGGGCCGTATCGGGCCGTCCGGGGCCGTCGGCGGGCTGCTTGCGGCCCCCGAAATCGGCGAAGGACCGATCGCCCTC
>JAPSFT010000051.1 GCA_035063765.1 Deltaproteobacteria bacterium | reverse complement strand
GCTCGGCGGCGGCGCTCGAGCTCGCGGCGGCCGGCGCGGAGGTGACCCTCGTGCGCGCGGGCCCGGGCGCGACGGCGCTCGGCTGGGGCACGCTCGACCTGGCGGCCGCCTCGCCGCTGCGCCGCGGGGGGCTCCCCCTGCGCGACGCGCCCGACGGCCCGCCGCTCGCGCCCCTGCGGCGCCTCGAGCGCGCCGCGCTCGCGCAGGGATCGGCGGCGGCCGCGCGCCACCCCTACGCGATTCTGTGGCCCGCGCGCGATCCGGAGCCCGAGATCCGCGAGGCCGTCGCCGCGCTCGACGCCTGGCTCGCGCCCGCGGGCCTGCGCGTGACGGGCGATCCCGCCCGCACGCGCTGGCTCGCCGACGTGCACGGCGCGCTGCGCGCCGCGGACCTTGCGTTCTCGGGCGCCGGCGAGGGGGCGCTCGAGGACGCCCCGGAGATCGTGCTCGTCGAGCTCCCGGGCCTCGCGGGCTACGAGGCGCGTGCGGCGCTGCGCACGCTCGCGGCCGAGCTCGCGGCCGTGGACGGCGAGGGCCGGCGGCTCCAGCTCGGGCGCCTCGAGCTCCCGCCGCCCCTGCGCGCGCTCGCCGCGACGCCCGCGCGGCTCGCCCGCGCGCTCGAGGATCCGGCCGCGCAGCAGGTGCTGGCCCCCGCGCTGGCCGCCCTCGGCGGGCCCGAGCGCCTCGTGCTCTTCCCGCCCGTGCTCGGCCTCGACGGCGCCGCGCAGGTGGCGGCCTGGGCGCGCGCCGCGGCGGGCGGCCGGGTCGCGGAGCTCGTGGGCTCGCCGGCGCTCGCGCTCGCCGGCTTCCGCCTCGACCGCGCGCTCCAGGCCGCGCTCGCGCGCGCGGGCGTCGAGCGGCGCGCGGCGCGCGCGCTCTCGATCGAGTGGCGCGCGGGGCGGGCGGCGGCGCTCGGGCTCGCGGCGCACGACGGGGAGGAACGCCTCGCCTTCGACGCGCTCGTCCTGGCCTCGGGACGCTTCGTCGGCGGCGGCGTGGCCGACGGCGAGGGAGGCCTCCGCGAGCCCCTGCTCGGCCTTCCCCTCTACGACCTCGGCGGCCGGCGCGTCGACGGGATCGCGCCGCGCCGGCTCGTGCGGCGCGACTACGAGGGCGAACAGCCGCTCTTCTCCGCGGGCGTGCGCGCCGACGCGCGGCTGCGCCCGCTCGCGGCCGACGGCACCCCACTCGCGAACGTCTTCGCCGCGGGCGACCTGCTCGGGGGCTTCGACCCCGCACGCGAGCGGACGGGGCTCGGGGTCGCGCTGCTCACGGGCCGGCGCGCGGGGCGCGAGGCCTGCCGCACCCACGCCGCGCCGGGGCGGGCGGCCTCGTGAGCGGCTACCGCGGCTTCCTCCGCGAGCTCGCGCGCACCGGCACCTGGCGGGCGCTCGCGCTCCAGGTCCGCGCCGGGGCGGGCCACCTCCTGCGCCGGCTCGCCGGGCGCCGGGGCGGCGACCCGATTGCGCGCTTCCTCGCCCACTACGGCGCCGACGGCTTCGGGCTGCCCGATCGCGAGCGCGCGCGGCTCCAGCTCGCCGCGGAGGCGTGCCTGGCCTGCAGCCTGTGCAGCGTCGAGTGCGCGCGCGCCGGCGGGGCGCCGCCCTGCGAGCCGCGCGACGCGGTGCTCTCCGCCGTGCGCCTCGAGATCGACTGGCTGCGCCTCGGGCCCGACGCGCACCGCGCGCCGCCGGCTCGCGGCGCGGCGGGCGGCTCCAGCGGGCGCCCGGCCGCGGCGGGGGCAGCCGCGGTGCCCGCAGCCGCGGCGGCCGGCGCGGCGCGCTGCAGCGCTTGTGCGGCCTGCGAGGCGGTCTGTCCCGTCGGGATCCCGATCGCCGCGATCCAGGTGACGCTCGCCCGTCTCGTGTAGCGGGCCGGGCCCGCGGCGCGGTCGCCACTCCCCCGCAGATTCGCTAGAACGCGGCACCATGCCGAGCCCCTGGAAGCCGAGCGTGCCCGCCGAGGGCGCGCGGATCCGTCTCGACGGCGGCACGCTCGCCGTCCCCGACCACCCGATCGTTCCCTTCATCGAGGGCGACGGCACCGGGCCCGACATCTGGGCCGCCTCGGTGCGGGTCTTCGACGCGGCCGTCGCGAAGGCCTACGGCGGCCGGCGCAAGATCGCCTGGATGGAGGTCCTGGCCGGGCAGAAGGCCTTCGACCGCACCGGCGACTGGCTGCCCGAGGCGACGCTCGACGCCTTCCGCGAGTACCTGGTCGGGATCAAGGGGCCACTCACGACGCCGGTCGGCGGCGGCATCCGCAGCCTGAACGTCGCCCTGCGCCAGATCCTCGATCTCTACGTGTGCTTGCGGCCGGTGCGCTGGTACGAGGGCGTGCCGAGCCCCGTGAAACGCCCGCAGGACGTCGACATGGTGATCTTCCGCGAGAACTCGGAGGACATCTACGCGGGCATCGAGTGGCCGGCGGAGTCGCCCGAGGCGCGGAAGCTGATCGCCTTCCTCCAGGACGAGATGGGCGTCACGAAGATCCGCTTCCCCGCGACCTCCGGGATCGGCATCAAGCCCGTCTCGCGCGAGGGTACCGAGCGCCTGCTACGCGCGGCCCTCGACTTCGCGATCGCCCACGGGCGCCGGTCGGTGACGATCGTGCACAAGGGCAACATCATGAAGTTCACCGAGGGCGCCTTCCGGGACTGGGGCTACGCGCTCGTGAAGCGCGAGTACGCGGGGCGCGCGATCGGCTGGGACGACTGCGGCGGCCAGGCACCGAAGGGCCAAGTCCTGGTCAAGGACGCGATCGCCGACATCACGCTCCAGCAGGTGCTGACGCGCCCGACCGACTTCGACGTGATCGCCACCCTGAACCTGAACGGCGACTACCTCTCGGACGCGCTGGCGGCGCAGGTGGGCGGGATCGGCATCGCACCGGGCGCCAACATCAACTACCAGACGGGCCACGGCATCTTCGAGGCCACCCACGGCACGGCGCCCAAGTACGCCGGGCAGGACAAGGTGAACCCGAGCTCGGTGATCCTGTCCGGCGTGATGATGCTCGCGCACATGGGCTGGCAGGAGGCGGCCGACCGCATCGAGGCCGGCATCTCGAAGGCGATCGCCGCGAAGACCGTCACCTACGACTTCCACCGCCTGATGGACGGCGCGAAGCTGCTCCGCTGCAGCGAGTTCGGGGACGCGATCATCGCCAACATGGGCTGAGCGTCCCGCCCCCAACCCACCCCAGCCAAGGAGACCCCCCATGGCGCGGCCCAGGATCGCTCTCATCGGAGCCGGCAACATCGGCGGCGTGCTCGCCGAGCAGCTCGCCTACCGCGAGCTCGGCGACGTGGTGCTCTTCGACGTGGTCGAGGGCATGCCCCAGGGCAAGGCGCTCGACATCGCCGAGGGCGCGCCGCTCTTCGGCGCCGACGCGAAGCTGGTCGGCGTGAACGCCTACGAGGGCATCGCCGGCTCGGACCTCGTGATCATCACCGCGGGGCTCGCGCGCAAGCCCGGCATGTCGCGCGACGACCTGCTGAAGACGAACCTCGCGATCATGAAGCAGGTGGCCGAGGGGGTGAAGACGCACGCTCCGCAGGCGACCGTGATCGTGATCAGCAACCCGCTCGACGCGATGGTCTACACCTTCAAGAAGATCTCGGGCTTCCCGAAACACCGCGTCGTCGGCATGGCCGGGGTGCTCGACTCGACCCGCTTCCGCGCCTTCGTGGCCTGGGAGCTCGGCGTCTCGGTGCAGGACGTGACGGCGCTCGTGCTCGGCGGCCACGGCGACACGATGGTGCCGCTGGTCCGCTACTGCACGGTGGCGGGCATCCCGATCACGAAGCTGCTCCCGCAGGCGAAGATCGACGCGATCGTCGAGCGCACCAAGAACGCCGGGGGCGAGGTGGTGGCGCTGCTCAAGACCGGCTCGGCCTTCGTCTCGCCGGCCGCGAGCGCGGTCGAGATGGCCGAGTCGATCCTGAAGGACAAGAAGCGAGTGCTGGCCTGCGCCTGCCTGTGCGAGGGCGAGTACGGCGTCGACGGCCTCTACCTGGGCGTGCCCTGCGTGCTCGGCGCGAACGGGGTCGAGCGGATCCTCGAGCTCGAGCTCGACGCCGGCGAGCGCAAGCTCTTCGACGCCTCGGTCGAGCACGTGCGCAAGCTGGTCGGCGAGATCCGGCTGTGAACGTCCACGAGTACCAGGCGAAGGAGCTCCTGCGCAGCTACGGGGTGCCGGTGCCGCCCGGGCGGCTCGCCACCTCGCCGGCCGAGGCCGAGAGTGCGGCGCGCGGCCTCGACGCGAAGCTCGTGGTGGTGAAGGCGCAGGTGCACGCGGGCGGGCGCGGCAAGGCCGGGGGGATCAAGGTCGCGAAGTCGCCGGGCGAGGCGAAGCGACTCGCCTCCGAGATCCTCGGCATGACGCTGCGCACGCACCAGACCGGGCCCGAGGGGAAGCTCGTGCGCAAGGTCTGGGTCGAGGCCGGCTGCGAGATCGCGCGCGAGCTCTACCTCGCGATCGTGCTCGACCGGGCCGCCGAGGACCTCGCGATCATCGCCTCGACCGAGGGCGGCATGGAGATCGAGGAGGTCGCCGCGCGCACGCCGGAGAAGATCGTGACCGTGCACGTGGACCCGGCCACGGGCCTCCAGCCCTACCACGTGCGGCGCGTGGCCTTCGGGCTGGGCCTCGGCGCCGACGTGGTGCCGCGCTTCGAGGTCTTCCTCGGCGGGCTCTTCCGGCTCTTCACCGAGAAGGACGGCTCGCTGGCCGAGATCAACCCGCTCGTGGTGACGAAGGCCGGCGACCTGCTCGCGCTCGACGGCAAGCTCAACTTCGACGACAACGCGCTCTTCCGCCACCCCGACATCCGCGCGCTGCGCGATCCGGACGAGGAGGACGCGCGCGAGCGCGAGGCGAACGAGCTCGACCTGGCCTACGTGGGCCTCGACGGCGACGTCGGCTGCCTCGTGAACGGCGCGGGCCTCGCGATGGCGACGCTCGACATGCTGCGGGCCGCGGGCGGGGCGCCCGCGAACTTCCTCGACGTCGGCGGCGGCACGGACCAGCAGCGCGTGGCCGCGGCCTTCAAGCTGATCCTCGCCGACCCGCAGGTGAAGGCGATCCTCGTGAACATCTTCGGCGGGATCGTACGCTGCGACCTGGTCGCCGAGGGGGTCGTCGCGGCGGCGCGCGAGATCGGCGTCGCGGTCCCGATCGTCGTGCGCCTGCAGGGCACCAACGCCGCCGAGGGCCGCGCGATCCTCCAGGCCTCGGGGCTCGACCTCACCCCGGCCGACACCTTCCGCGAGGCCGCCGAGCGGGCGGTCGCCGCGGCGAAGACGGGCAGGAAGTAGGAGCCATGGCGATCCTGTGCGACGAGAAGACGCGCCTGCTCGTGCAGGGCCTGGGCCGGATGGGGCGCTTCCACGCCGGCCTCTCGCGCGACTACCACACCCAGGTGGTGGGCGGCGTCGCGCCCGGCAAGGGCGGCGGAGAGGTGGACGGCCTGCCGGTCTTCGACACCGTGCGCGAGGCCGTGGCGGCGACCGGCGCCGACGCCTCGGTGGTGTTCGTGCCCCCGCCCGGCGCGGCCGACGCGATCCTCGAGGCGGCCGACGCCGGCATCGGGCTCGTGGTCTGCATCACCGAGGGCATCCCCGCCCTCGACATGCTGCGCGTGAAGCGCGCGCTCCGCGGTGGGCCTACGCGCCTGCTCGGCCCGAACTGCCCGGGCGTGGTCACCCCCGGCCGCTGCCGGATCGGGATCATGCCGGCGCAGATCACGCGGCCCGGCCCGGTGGGCGTGGTGTCGCGCTCGGGCACGCTCACCTACGAGGCGGTCGACCAGCTCTCGCGGCTCGGCATCGGCCAGTCGAGCTGCGTCGGGATCGGCGGCGACGCGATCATCGGCACCACCTTCGTGGACGCGCTCGCGCTCTTCGAGGCCGATCCGGAGACCCGGGCGGTCGTGATGATCGGCGAGATCGGCGGCTCGGCCGAGGAGGCGGCGGCGGAGTTCATCGCGACCCGGATGAGCAAGCCCGTGGCCGCCTTCATCGCCGGCCAGAACGCGCCCCCCGGCAAGCGGATGGGCCACGCCGGCGCGATCATCGCCGGCGGCAAGGGCCGCGCTGCCGACAAGATCGCCGCGCTCGAGAAGGCTGGCGTCGCCATCGCCCCGGCGCCCGCCGAGATCGGCGAAACCCTCGCGCGGAGGCTCTGAGGGGGACAGACCCGGCGATCCGGCGATTCCCGCAGCGGGAATCGCCGGATCGCCGG
>JAPSFT010000050.1 GCA_035063765.1 Deltaproteobacteria bacterium | reverse complement strand
GCCGCCCTTCACCAAAGGAGGGCACCCGACGCGATCCGTCGTACGCGAAGCGACTTCCGCCACCACGGTCGGGAGGTTACCTCCGCTGCTGCCGGACGCGGCCTGGCGCGTCGCGCTTTTTCGCCCTGATGCGTGTTTTCGGCCGCCCGGGGCGGGCGGTGAAGCGGCTCTGGACCTGCAGCTCCCTGGGTGTCCCCGAGGCGTTTCGCTGTGCAGAGCCGGTGCAGCGGACCTCGCTCCAGCGCCGCGCGGACGGCGTCTTCTGCGTCGTGCGGGAGGACCGTGTCGACGTGCTGGCGGTGTACCACGGGCGGCGCCGGCCGCGGGTCTTCGAGCCTTGGCGCGGCGGCTGAAGGTGGGCCATCGTGGCCCACGCAGGCAGGGCATGGGCCACGAAAAGCTAAGCCCCGACGCGGTCCTCCGGAGAAATGGACCCCCCTTATCTTGCACTCGCATCCTTCGTGGCCCAGCACCACCTCTCCGCTGCTCGATTCTCGACACCACCCGTGCACACGAGCTGCCGTGCTCCTGCTCTTCCGCCGTCCGTCGCGCTGCCGAACCGCTGCCGATTCGGGCCGCTTCTCGGCGCCGCGGCGGCTGGCGCTCGGCGGCGGGAGTGCACCGCCGCGGTCAGCCGGAGCTGTCGACGTCGTGCGCTTCTTCGACCGCCTCGGCGTCCAGGGAAGCGAGCAGCGCGGCACGCGCCTCGTCCTCGTCGCCGCCGAGGGGCCGCAGAGGTCTTGCCGTAGCGGGCTCGATCCGCGCCGTCGGGTGGGTCAGCGCGTGGATCTGCTGGAGCTTGCGGATCGAGACCTGGGTGTAGATCTCGGTGGTCGAGAGGTGGACGTGGCCGAGCATCTGCTGGATGAAGCGGATGTCGGCGCCGTTCTCGAGCATGACGGTGGCCATGGTGTGGCGGAAGAGGTGGCAGGCGCCGCGCTTGCCGATCCCGGCGGCCTCGACGTAGCGGCCGACGACGGCGGTGAGCCAGCGCGGCGAGAGCGGGCCGCCCTCGCGGCTGAGGAAGAGCACGCCTTCGTCGGGCGGCACGACGAGCTCGGGGCGCACCTCGTCCTGGTAGCGGCGGATCCAGGCGATCGCCGCCTCGCCGATCGGGATCATGCGGTCCTTGCGTCCCTTGCCCTGGCGCACGACGATCGTCCCGCGCTCGGCGTCGAGGTCGGTGACGCGTAGCCCCGCGAGCTCGAGCCGACGGATCCCGGTCGAGTAGAGGGTCTCGAGCATGGCGCGGTCGCGCAGGCCGAAGGGGTCGCGCACGTCGGGCTCGGCGAGGACGCGCAGGGCCTCGCGTGCCGTCAGCACGTACTTGGGCAGCCGCTGTTCGAGCCGCGGCAGCGTGAGCTCGCTCGCCGGGTTCCAGGGGATCGCGTTCTCGCGCGCGAGCCAGCGGAAGAGCTGGCGCACGGGGACGAGGTGGTGGTGCTGGCTGCGGAAGCTGAGCGGCGTGCCGTCGGCCTTGCGCCGGTAGAAGAGCCAGCGCTGGTAGCGCTCGAGGATGGGCTTGGTGACCTCCTCGGGCCGCGCGAGCGCGCGCTCGGCGCACCAGGCGTGGAAGCCCGCGAGCACGCGCCGGCGCGCGTCGATCGTGCGCGGCGAGTAGTTCTGGACGGCCAGCCACTCGAGGTGGCGGCGGATCCAGAGGCCGAGGCTGCGGGGGTCCTCGTCGGCCGCGGGTGCGCACGGCGGCGGCGGCGCTGCGCGTCGTCGGCGGCGCCGGCGCGCCGTCATCGGGCGGCCGCTCTGGCGGCTAAGGAAGGAGTGGCGTGCGGGTACGACGGTGCGAGCGAGCGCACCGAGGAAGTGGATTCGGGCTCCTCGCTCGCGGTTTCGGCAGAAGCCGCGCTGTCGCCTGCACTTCCGTTCGCCGGCGCGGCCAGCGACCCGCCATCCACCCCCCAGCGAGCGGGGCTCACGGTCCCATCGAGGTCGGCCTCCGCCCCATCGAGGTCCGCGTCGTAGGCGCGGCCATCGAGCGTGGCGGGATCGAGGAGCCCCGGAAGCTGCGGCGCCTCGCCTGCGCGCTCGCTCCCGGCCGCGAGCTCGTAGACGAAGCGCTGGCCGGCGCCGCCGTGGTGGACGAGGACGTGCTCGAGGGCGACGAGCCGCGCGAGGTGCACGCGCACCGGGAAGTCCGACCAGCCGGTGGCCTCGCGCACCTCTCGCCGCGTGAAGCGCACGTCGGCGGGGTCCACGCCCTGCGCCTTCGCCCGCTCGCGCACCCACGCATCGAGGAGACCCAGGAGCCGGCGCGTCTGCGGCGGAAGCTCGTCGAGCGAGCGGCCGAGCACCGCATGGGCCAGCCGGTTGGCGAGGGCGATGTCGTCCCGCGTCACCTCGACGTAGGCCAGGGCCTCCCCGCGGTGCGCAACGGTGCGCACGGGGCGCTGGTACTGGTGGAGGAGGGTCACGGCGCGGATCAGCGTCAGGTACTTCACGTGGTCGCGCCGGGTCCGCGTCTGGTGGCCGGGGAAGGTGAGCGCGCGGGCGTAGGGGTTCGCGACGAGCAGCGGGCGGAGCAGGCGCTGGGCGTTGCGGTGGACGCGCAGCCGGTGCTCGCGGTCGCGGCTCGCGAGCAGTCCCTCGAGCGTCTGGCGCTCGCGCTGCAGGCGGTGGATCGCGCGCGTCTGCTCGCGGCCCTCGTCGACGGTGAGGACCAGGCAGCGGTTCAGCAGCTCCTCGTCGATCTCGATCGCCGTCGTCGTGAGGAAGAGCGCCACGGGCCCCGCCACGTGGTAGGTGTGGGTCACGAGGCGGCCCGTCTCGGGGTCCTTGCCCGTGCTCGCGATCGAGAGCTCGCCCTCGCTCTGCAGGAGCTTCAGCGCATAGGCCGCTCGCTCGGCGCCCTCGCCTTCGACGAGCGCCAGCACCTTGTGGCGCAGGTCCTCCTCGCCGAGGTAGAAGAGCGACTGGCCCGTCATCGCCGAGTACTGGACGCGCTCCTCCTCGGGCACAAAGGCCAAGACCGCCTCCATGAGCGAGCTCTTGCCGGCGGCCGAGCTCGACTGGATCACGACGGCGAGCGGCTGGTCGAGCTTGCGCGAGACCGCGGCCAGGTAGCCCACGAGCTTGTTCGTCTCCTCGCCCACGACCCCGCAGGCGTCGAAGTCGGCGAGCAGCCGCTCGAGGAGCTGGGGATCGCGCAGAAGCCCGAGCGCCTCGGCGCGCTCGGCGTCGCTCATCGCCGGCGCGGCCTCGGGAGCAGGGGCCTCTTGCTTGCGCTGCTCCTCCTGCAGCGCCTCGAGCCGGAGCAGCACGAGGCCGAGGTCGCGCTTCACGACGCGCGGCTCGAGGGCGAGCTCCTCGGCCGCTTGCGCGAGGAAGGCCTGGCGCGGCTTCGCGGCGTAGAGGTCGAGCGTGTCGACGTGGAAGCCGAGCGCCAGGCCCGGCTCGCGGCTCTCACGCGCGACGAGCAGGTTCACGCGCAGCTGGTCGGGGGCCTTGTTCCTGGCCAGCCCGCGCACCCGCCAGCGCCGGTCGCCGATGCGCAGCTCCACCTCGTCGCCGCGCACCGTGGCCTCGGGGAGCGGCGCGTCCTGGGCGCGCGGCTCCGGGGTGGCGCGCGGCTCCTGCGCTTCGGCGGGCTCCACGAGAGCGGCTAAGGGAAGAGAGTCGGCGCCGCTCTCCAGCGTCACTTGCTCGGGGAGGAGGTCGGCGACCTCCTCCTGGCTCTGTTCCTTAGCCGCCGTCTGCTCTGCTTCTTCCGGTGCCACCCACCGCGTCGCCACCGCCGGCCCGCTCCCCTTGCCGAGCCACGTGGCCTTGCGGATCAGGATCTCGAGGCTCTTCGCCGCGGGCTGCACCTTCAACGCGTACTCGTTCGCGTCCATGCCCTTGGGAAAGAGGATCCGGTAGCAGCCGATGCCGTCGGCCTGGAGCTCGCGTGCCAGCTTCTCCGCCGCTTCCTCGCCGGCGGCGTCGCGGTCGTAGGCGAGCAGCACGCGCTGGATGCCATGGCGGCGGAAGGCCTCGCGGTGGTCCTTCGTGAAGCCCTGCGTCCCATAGGCCGCCGTCACGTTGCGAAAGCCCGCCTCCCAGAAGGTGAGCGCATCGAGGAGCGCCTCGCACAGGATCACCTCGTCGTGCTCGCGCAAGGCCTCGTAGTTCCAGACGCCGCGGTGCGGCCCGGGGAGGTAGAGGTGGTCCGGCGTCCCGGGCCGCAGGTTGCGCGTCACCTTGCGGCCGTAGAGCTCGGCCACGCGGCCGTCCTCGTCGAAGATCGGGATCACGAGCGAGCCGGCGAGGTGCTCGTGGCCGCTCTCGCGCAAGACGCCCAGGTGTGTCAGGCGGCCGCGGATCGCCTCCCCCTCCTTGCGGTTCTTCGCCGGCATCCGGTAGCCGAGCGTGCGGTTCGCAAAGCCGAGCTGGAAGCGGCGCACCGCCGCCTCGCTCCCGAGGCCGCGGCTCGCGAGATACGCGCGCGCCTCCTCCGTCTTGAGGAGCGTCTGGTGGTAGAAGGCCACCACGTCTTGCAGGAGCTGGGCGTCCTCGGCCGTGGCGTCGAGCAGGCTCGGCAGCTTCGGCACCGTCGAGCGCCGCGGCGGCGGAGCGCCGGAGGAAGCAGCGGCTAAGGAAGGAAGGTCGCGCCGCAGGAGCTCGACCGCGTGGCGGAAGGAGACGCCCTCGGCCCGCATCACCCAGTCCACCACCGTGCCGCCCGCCTGGCAGGCGCCGAGGCAGTGCCAGAGGTTCTTCGCCGGCGTGACGACGAGGCTCGGCTCGCGGTCGTCGTGGAAGGGGCACAGGCCCACGAGATCGCCGCCGCGGCGCTCGAGCCGCACGCCGCGCGCCTCGGCCAGGCGCACGAGCGAGACCTCCGCCTTCAGCCGCTCGAGCTCCGCCGCCGGGATGCGCGCCATGCGAGGGCCCTCCTTCCCCCTCCGGCCGAAACCCTGTCAAGTCCGAAGCGACGCCGGGCGGGACTTTTTCGGGTGGCCGGATGCCGTCCACCGGTATATACATTTAGAGTATCACAGAGGCAAGCGCGCTCTCGGAGAACCCCGGGAATGGCGGAACCCGCCCTTACACTCGGCCCCACGATGCCGAGGAAGGTGCGCCCCACGTCTGCGTTCGGAGAGCGGCTCGCCGAGCTGCGCGCCGAGCGCGGCATCACCCAGGCCCAGCTCGCCGCCATGATCGGCTCGAGCCAGCGCGCGATCTCCGCCTACGAGACCGTCGCCGAGTACCCGCCCACCGCCGTCGTCGTCGAGCTCGCCCAGGTGCTCAAGGTCTCGAGCGACGAGCTGCTCGGCCTCAAGCCCCTGCGGCCGCTGCGCGCCGCCCCCGAGGACCCCGAGGCCCGCCGCCTGTGGAAGAAGTTCCAGCAGGTCCTCTCGCTCCCCGAGAAGGACCGCCGCGCCGTCATCCGACTCGTCAACTCGCTCACCGCGGCGCGGAGCGTCGGACGCGGCTAAAGACGCGGTCGCAGCCGATGGCTCAGCCGCTCAACGACCGGACGATCTTCATCGAGAGAAGCACCATCACGCCGACGAAGATCACCACCACGAGCCAGGGAAGCGGATTCCTGCTCAGAAGCTGCGCAACGATCGTCAGGAGCACAGCCATACCGCTCCACGCCGCTACGCCCATGGGCGCCCACCTGGCTCGCCTCAAGAGGCCGACGGTCGCGACCGCGCCCACGACGCTCATCGCCAAACACGAGGCGATCCAGGCAATCTCTCGGCTACCCACCTGTTCGCCGCGGACGTCGAAGATGGCCAGCGCGGCGAGCACGGAGGTGCCCCCAACGAGAGCCACGATCACTTCTCTCGAGAAAGGACTCACGCGAGGACTACTTTCCGATGAACGTGAGGTTCACCGTGGCCGAGGCTGACGCTCTAAACTGAGGCCGCCAATCATCCAAGGAAGTCGATCTACTCAACGTGGTGTCGTTGAATCCTCTCGGTTGTCCCGGACCATCGAGACCGAAGCCAAGCCTCTTCTCCACTGCGGCCGAGACCGGCCCGGCACCAAGACCCGCGCTACCAGCAACGCTCAAGTTGATGCCCGGCCCCCCGCCGCGTGGACACGGCCCTGCGCCGGGCGGCTCCCCTGTAGGATCGAACCCCGCTCCGAAACCGAGGCCAACACCTATACCGAGCGAGAAGAAGAACCGGCCGTTGCCGCTGACCCCGAGGCTGGCGCGGCCTCCGTAGCCGGCGTAGCCCTCGAGAGAGACCGCCCAAAGCCCATTGGGATCGACCAAGCCCACCGGATCACCGATCGCATAGCCGTAAGAGTTCCACTCCCCGGTGTCGAACCGAATCGGATCCTTGCTCGTCCACCGCCCGACAGCCGGGTCATAGTCGCGCGCTCCGAAGCGCACGAGCCCGGTGTCAATGTCGGTAAGCCCGCCCGCGAACCCGAACGGCTGGAAGCCCGGGTTGGTGTCCGCGAGCACGTTGCCGAAGGCGTCGTAGTCGATCCGCTGCGCGACGGCGCCGGTGTTCGCGTCCACCACGAGCCGCACGCTCCCCACCTGGTCGGAGAGGATCCGGTAGGTGGTGCCGCCCTTCACCA
>JAPSFT010000049.1 GCA_035063765.1 Deltaproteobacteria bacterium | reverse complement strand
GCGATCGCAGCGGCCAGGTCGGCGCGGGCGTCGGCCAGCGCACGCTCGAGCTGGTGCAGCTCGGCCGGGGTGCCCGCCGTCGGCGGCAGCCGCAGCACCGTGAGCCGCTGGCGCTCGATCGACTCGACGCGGTCGCGCGTGGCCGTGACGGCCAGGTCGAGCGCGTCGCGCTCGGCGGCATCCTCGGCAGCCTCGCGCACGCGGGCGGCCAGGAGGGCGCCCTCGGGCGCCTGGCGGAGCGCGTCCTCGAGCTGGCGCTGGCGCTCCTCGCGCAGCGCGTCGCTCGGGTCGGGCGGAGCCGGGCGGCGGATCGGCGCCGTCTCGCGCAGGCGCGCGGCGAGCAGGTCGCCGAGCAGCGAGCGCCGGTGGGGGCTGGCGGAGCGGAGCGGAGCGCCGCCGACCGAGACGACGTAGCCGGCGGGTCGGGTCCATGTACGCGATCCCATGACGTAGTCCTCCTAGTTTTCGGCCCCTACCGCGGGGCCGGTAAGCAGATCGAGCGCATCGACCGCGAGCGCCGCGAGCAGATCGAGTGCGGGCAGGTCGAGGCGCAGCTCGGAGTCGTCGAGCTCGAGCGCGAGCGCGTCGGCAGCATCGTCCGCGAGCGCTGCGGCCAGCTCGGCGCCGCGCGCGGCGATCCGCGCCAGGTCGAGGCGGCGCAGGCGGCCGAGCAGCTCCAGGCCGGCGGGCGACGCGAGCGGGTGCGCGGCCAGCACCGGCACGGGCGCCGGGATCGAGGGCGCCGCCACCACGGGGATCAGGGCGGCGGGATCGGGCGCCGGGGGCGAGGACGGCGCCGGCACGGGCGCGGGGGCGCGGCCCTCGGCGAGCCGCTGGCGCAGCAGGTCGCCGAGCACGGTCACGGTGCGGGCTCCTCGCGCTCGGCGCGCGGCTTGGCGGACTTGCTCCCGTTTGGGCGCGTGACGGCCCCAAACGGCGGCTCCAAGGGCGCATCGTCGGCGGGTGCGGGCTCGCGCACGGGTGCCACGTCGATCGTGCCGCCTGCGCGATCCTGCGCGGGCTCGCGATCTCGATCGGCGAGGTACTGGCCGAGGTCGCGCTCGACACGGCGCTCGTCCAGGCCGAGGAGCGAGAGCAGCCCACGACGCGCGCTCGAGAGCGTGGCGACGCGCGACGCCAGCTCAGGGTCACCAGTCTGAGCCCACCGCAGGAGCAGGCCGCGCATGACGGCGCCGAGCCGGCCAAAATCCTGCGCCGCGATCGTGCGCGCCGGCCCGGCATGATCCGCGCCGCCCTGCGCCTCGAGGAGCGCGTGCGCCTCATCGGCGCCGGCCGCCACCGCGGCCATCAGCTCCGGGCGCACGGCGTCCACGTCGCCGGCCTCGATCGCGAGTAGGTCCTGCGGCGCCACGCGCAGCCGCTCGATGCGGCGCTCGGCAGCGATGCGGCGGCGCTCATGCCACCGGCGCAGGCCGCGCGAGACGGCCTCGCGCTCCTCGAGGGTCCGGTAGCGGCGCCGGCTCACGAGCGCGCTCCGCGCCGCGCCCCGTAATCCCTGCGCCGCCGGCCACGATCCGCCCGCGCAAGCGCCCGGTATCCCGAGCCCGACCACGCGGCGTCCAGCGGGCACCTAGACGGTCGATTACGGGGCACGGGCGAGCCCGACACCCGAGAGCGGCGGCGCACGGCCACGCTCGGCGGCGCGCCCGCGGGGCGGATCGGCACGGCGGGGGTGTGTGCCGGGGAGCGACACGTCATCGGGTGCTCCTCCCCTGCTCTCGCAGCGCGTCGTAACGGGCCTCGCGCCAGAGAGCGTGTGCGCCGTCGAGCGCGTCGATCGCCTGCCAGCCTGCACCGTGACCCTCGAGATGCGCGCGCAGGCTCTCGTAGGCTCGCAGGCGGCGCGCGCACGGGTCGGCGGCCAGGTCGCGGGCGAGGTCGCCGACCGAGGTCTGCTCGCGCCGGTGCAGCATCAGGTATCGCCGGAGTGTCATCGCTTGCCTCCTGTTCGCTTGAGCGCCTCGAAGCCGAGCAGCCCCTCGAGAGCGAGCTGCCGGCGGACGGGCGCCGGTCTCGGCTGCGGCCTCGGTGCCGGTGCCGCCGGCCGCCCGGGCGTGGTACGGATCAGCGCCACCCCGGGGCCGAACAGCTCGGCGACCCGGAAGAGCACGTCGCCGGCGTTCGTGAGGGCGGCGGGGTCGATCTCGTCCACCGCAGGAGCCGCAGGCACGGACGAGCCTCGGGAGCGTGTCTGTCCGTGCCCCCCTCCGTGTGCCCCTATAGGGGGCACGGAGGGCACGGACGCTCCCTTGTCCGTGCCCCTAGTGGTGGGCACGGATCGGGCACGGATGGGCACGGACGACATATCAGGGCTCCTCCATCGCGGCGAGCGTCACCATGCGCGCGCCGTGCGCCCCGTCGGCGACGACGGCGATTCCGGCTCGCTCCCATCGCTCGGTGAGCTGGCCGGCTAGGCGCATCGCGGCGCCGGGCGGCTTGCGTCCTTTGACCGGCTCCTCGCCTGCGAGACGCCACGCGAGCCCGGTCAGGCTCACCGGCCCGTCGGCCAGGAGGGCGCGTGGGTCGTGGCCAGCGAGCGCGTCGGCCGGTCGGTGGTAGTGGATCGACCCGGTCTCGGCGCGGGCGCCCGCCACCTCGTAGTGGTACTCGGCGGGCAGGATCGCGTTGCCGTCCGCGAGCAGCCGCCGCAGCCTCGGCGAGCGGGCGACGCGCTCATAGAGGAGCACGACCTGCGCGACGGCCGAGATACTGGACGCCCCGCGCCCGGCGCTCCTGGCCTCGGCCCGGCTCGCGTCGCTCGTGTGGCCGACGTGGTGGATCAGGACGAGCCAGACGCCGCACGCGCTCGCGATCTCCTCGAGCGCGTCGAGCCACTCGGTCAAGAGGTCGTTGTCCCGCTCCTCGATCGACGCGGGCTTGAGCCGCGAGAGGGAGTCGAGGAGCACCAGCCCGTACGGCTCGCCCCGCTCGCGCGCCAGCTCGAGGGCTCCGCGCAGCGCCGCCAGGCCGTCGGCGTCGAGGGTGAGGAGCCGACGCGCCTCGGCGGGCAGCTCCCGGTCCCGGGCCACGATCGCCACGCGGTCGGCCCACGTGTCACCCGTGCCCGCGTAGCGCGCGAGGCGCCGCATCGTGGCGTCGATGCGTGTCACCGGCTGCTCGCGAGAGACGACGAGCGCGCGCGTCCCGGGGAGCGCCTCGGCGCCTGTCCACGGGGCGATGCCCTGTGCCCAGTTGCGCGCGAGGTCGAGCCCGAAGGTCGTCTTGCCCGACTTCGGTTTGCCGAGGAGCACGTGCAGGTGAGGCTCGGGATCCAGAATGCCAGGGAGCGGCGACACGGCCTCGGGTCGCTGGCGCAGGGCGCGCAGGCGGGCACCGGAGAATGCGACGGACGCGAGGTCGAGCGCCGGTCGCGGCTCCTCGCCCGCGCCGGCTGCCTGCTCGCCCCCCTCGCCCTCGGCGCCCGCGCCCTCGCCGGGCGGATACCGCCCTACGCTGCGCGCGATCGCGGCCACCTCGGCGGCCGAGAGCGGCGGCCGGCACCGTCGCGCGTTCACGGCGTGCAGCGCCGCCAGGATCTCCTCGGCCGACATGCCCCGGCGGCGCATCGTGCCCGCGAGGCTCGCGAGCGTGGCGTTGCGCCGCCCGGCCGGGATCTCGTCGCCGTCGCCTGCGCCATCACGATCGCCACCATGCTCCCGGTCGCGGGCGCCCTCGTCGGCGACGAGCGCCGCGAGCAGGCCCGCCGGGATCTCCGGGAGCTCGGCCAGGTCCGCCGGTAGGCTGCGCTGCCAGGTGTAGACGTGCCCGCTCGCGTGGGCGCTCGGCGCCACCACGATCTGCGCGCGCCCGCCCGGCCGCAGATCCACGGCGATCCCGGGCGCCAGCGCGACGCCCGTGCGCGCGGACACAGTCACGCCATCGGGCAGCCATACGACGTAGTGCGCCCCGTGCGCCGTAGCCTGTACCGGCGCATCCGGCAGCGCGCGCGCGAGGTAGGCGACAGCCTCGCGCGTGTCGGCGTCGAGCACTAGCACGCGGGCCGGGGGACACCAGCCGATGTTACCGCCGCGCGCCAGGTGGTCGGCCATGCGCGCGCGCCACCGCTCGGGGTCGGCGTCGGGATCGGCCCAGCGTGCCGCAGCCTCGGCCGTCCACCCGCTCGCGAGCGGGCGCTTGCCCGGCGCGGTACATGCCGCGCCGTGGTGTATGTCGCACCGCGGGCCGCAGAGCTCGAGGAGCCCTAGCGCCACGTCGCCGGGATAGAGCTCCGCGAGCAGCGCGCGCAGCTCGTCGCGGTCGCCGCCGGGTGTCGCTGCCGCCGTCACGCTGCCACCCGCGCGCGCAGCGCCGTCAGCCGCGCAGTCACCTCGTGCGCGAGGTCGGCAGCGTGCGGCCAGCGGTCGGGATGGGCGAGCGCGATCAGCCCGCGCAGCTCTCGCCGCAGATCGACGCTCTCGGGTGTCTGCTCGCGCTCGCGGTCCGCGAGCCGCGCGGTCGCGCTCGCCAGGCGGTCGCGCAGATCGTCCACCTGCTCGGCGAGCGCGTCGAGATACGGATCGAATTCCTCGGCGTGGTCGCAGCGCGGGTAGCTCGAGCACCCGAGGAATTCCCCGCCGTCGGCACGGCGCCGCCGCAGGCGCAGCGGGGCGCCGCACGCGGGGCAGTCGGCGGCCAGGCGCCAGGCGGTCACGGGTGCGCCTCGCTCAGCTCGGCGGCCTCGCGATCGCGCAGCGCGCGATACGCCACCGCGATCGCGCTTCGCAGCGCCTCGATCCGCACGAGCAGCTCCTGCGTCTCGGCTGCGAAGGGGTCGGCGGGATAGAGGCTGAGCATCCGGCGGCAGCGCCGCCGCATGTCGTCTAGCGACGCTAGCCGCGGATCGGGCATCGGCGGCAGCTCCGCCGCGCGCGTCTTGGCGAGCGATCGCTCGCGAGGATCCTCGCTCGCCGCAAGCCGGTAGATCTCGCGTCGCTCGGCAGGCTTCCGCTTCGCGAGCTTGCGCAGGATCTCGATCGCCGTCCGCGGCGGGATCCCGGGCTCCGAGACGAGTGCTAGCGCCGGCTCCCTGTCCGCTACCGGCAGCCGCTCGACTACTTCGATGGCCTCGAGGAAGTGGTAGTCGCGCCATCCCAGGACGCGCAGCGTGTCGGGCAGCACGGCGCCGATCGTGGTGGCGGGGTCAGGCGCCGGGTCGTAGGCTCTCATCCGTCGTCTCCTGTAGATCCACGGCCCCGCTCCGCTGCCCAGCTCGCGGGGTCGTGGTGTCTCTGGCGCCCGTCTCGGCGATCTCGCGCAGCACCGCCTCGGCGATCGCGCGCGCGTAGGCGCGGATCATCGGGGCGGCGCGCGGATCGCGAGGCGGACGCGGGGTCACTCGGCGCCGGCCTCCGGCACGAGACGCACGGGCGCCTCGAGCGCGGCGAGGTCGCGGCGCCGGGCAGCGGCTATCCGCTCGCGGGCGGCGGCGACCAGATCGGGGTCAGCGAGGCGCCCGAGCAGCCGGGGGCCAGCCTCGGGGGTCTCGGGCCACTCGACCAGCGCCAGGTCGATCCGTGCCATCGTCGGCACCTCCTACCGGTATCCGGTGAGGAGGCCCCGACCGTCTATGCCGAGCGGATCGTCTTGGGCCGGAGCTTGTCACGGATGGCGCGAGCCTGATTCCGGGCGGTCGAGTCGCCGCGCCCGAGTAGCCGGGCGGCCTCGGCGAGCGACTCGGCCTCGCCGCTCGCGAGGCGGAGCGCCAGCGCCAGCTCGGCCTCGGTCAGCCCCGCAGCGCGCAGCCGCTCGACGAGCTGGTGCTCCTCGCGCTCGGAGTCGAGCGCGGCGAGGAGGTCGGCCTCGTCCGCGCCTGCCGGTAGGGTCGCGATCTGCTCGGGCTCGGTCGCCACGTCGAGCCCGTCGCGCGTGCGTGTCCAGCCGGGCGGGAGCGCCCCGGCCACCGCCTCGGCTTCGATCCGCTCCGCGATCGCTGCGGCCACGTCGGGCACCACCTCGCCGCGCGATCGCTCGTCGAGCACCACGGCAGCGCCCGCGGCCATCGCGGCCGAGAGCGCCTCGGCGCCTGCCTGCTCGCTGCGCGTGGCACCCTCCAGCCGGCGTCGCAGCCGCGCGAGTAGGCCCGGGGCCAGCCCCTCGAGCGCCGCCCCGGCGGCCCGCCGATCGCTATCGAGCAGCGCACCGAAGAGGAGCCCGATCGCCGCCCACGGCGCGATCGGGCCGGCGGGCGCCACCATCCACCGCTCGACGAGCGCCTCTAGCGCCCGCTCGCGGTCCTCGGGCGGTAGCTCGCCGAGGTACTCGATCGACCGGGGGCCTAGCGTGGCGAGCAGGCGAGCACGCCCGGCCTCCATCTCGCCGCGCCACCACGTCATGACCACGGCCACGAGCCGGCGAGCGTGTCCCGTGAGCTGCGGCAAGTCGTCGTCGGTGAGTACACACGGCACCCGTGCGTACAGGTCGCGCTCGACGATCCCGAGGGCTTCGCGGTAACGGTCGTCCATCGCTGTCTCGATCATCTCCTACGGGGGTGTGGGCATCAAGCCACCCAGCGGAGCCCGCTGCGCCCGTCCGGCATCTGCAAAATCGCACCCCCGCTAC
>JAPSFT010000048.1 GCA_035063765.1 Deltaproteobacteria bacterium | reverse complement strand
GTCCCAAAGTGGACAGCCCGGTGGCTACGAGATCTACGACCCGCCGATCGAGCCAGCGATGGCTCCGTGGGAGATCGTCGGGATTGGCAGAGCGGCGGTTGGAGCTGTTCGCGGTGGTGTCAGAGCGGCGGCCGGCGGGATCGCCGCCGCTCGAGCGGCTCGGCAGGCGTACGTGGCTGAGGCGCAGGGAATTCGCACAGCGGCCGAGAAGCTCGTAGACCAGGGTCTTGATCCGGCCGCCGCTGCGCGCTGGGCGGTGGATGCCCGCAATGCCCTGAAGCTGGAATCTCGCGAGTCACTTCCTCGGGTTGTTCAATGGGGCATCGAGCAGCGGAACATCTGGAAGTACGGGAACCCAGTCGGCCCGAGCGCCGATCGCCTTCTGACCAGGCCTGGTGGTTCTCCGGCGGCGGTGATCGAGAGCGCCGGCAGGACGAACTCCTGGGTGAACTGGATCTTGGGAGTGGACTAGGTGGGTGAGCCCGACACGGTGTGGCTCCAGTACTGGCAGCGCCCGCGCGTTCACCGCCGCTTCGATCTCCGGACAGGGCGCTGTCTCGAATCGAAGCTGGCGGAGACCGACAAACCCTTGAGCCCTCACTTTGGCGACTGCGCTCGCTGCAGCTTGGGATTTGCTCTCGTATACAGAACTTTGCGAGCCGTCTGGCTCCAGCTGGGCACCAGGCGCTTCCAAATGGATCAGCGAAAGGTGTTCTTCTCGCACGAGCGAAGGCTGGGCGGAATCCTCTCGGAGCTGCGGATCGAGCCGCGGGATGGTTCTTCGCCCGCGCTGGTCGTGAGAGACTTCTCCATTGGGAGAGTCCTCTTCGATGATGAAGACTTCCTTCTCACGATTGCGAACTGCGCGAATGACCCAACCTGGATTTCGTGGGTATCGCAGCATTGGCAAGCCGTCGATGCGTGTGGAGCCGCCACGGAGTCCATGGCCTGAGCGCTGAGAGTGACAGTGGTAGGTGTCAGAGATCTTCCGGCGTGAGCCCGGTCCGCTTAGCGATCCGGGCAAGCATCTTTGGCCCGATCTCGTCGCGGTCGTGGAAGGCCCAGACGAAGTTCGGGGAGCCTTCGCGCGCGAGCACCTTGTGCGAACCCTTGGCTTCACGCTTGACGGCCCAGCCGATGCGCTGGAGCGCCGCGAACACACGCGACGCTTTGGTTGCTCGCCAGCGGCTCACGCGGCGGCGGAGGCGGTCTCGAAGGTGACGCTCACGGGGCCGCGGGGCCCCTCGTCATGGTCGAGCCGATCGGCGAGGACGCGCAGCGCGAGCGCCTGGGCGTGAGCCAGGGCCAGCTCGGCCGTCTCGCCGTAGGCCATCACGCCGGGGAGATCCACGACCTCGGCCAGGTAGCGGCCGTCCTCCTCCTGCTCGATCTCGACGCGGTAGCTCGTCTGCATGGTGGCCTCCTCGGGATCGCGGCTCAGCCGACGCCGGCGGCGAGCTCCTTGAGCTTGGAGCGGGCCTCGAGCGAGTCGAGGATGTGGAGCAGCGCCCGCTCGTCCTCTTCGGAGAGCGTGCCCAGGCCCATGACCCGCTCGGCCAGGCGGCTGACGGTCACCTCGAGCGGCCTTCGCGGGGCGTCGTCGATCAGCAGGTAGTCGAGGCTCACGTTGTAGGCCTTGGCCATCTTGATGACGACCTCGACGGAGGGCATCACGCGGTCGTTCTCGTAGCGGCTGACCTGGCGGCCGTCGATCTGGGCGTGGAAGGCGAACTCGTCCTGGGACCAGCCCTTCTCGCGGCGCAGGGTCTTGAGCTTCTCGCCGAGCGACACGTCGGCCACCTCCGCCGGGCAGGCTAGCCACAGGGGAGGGGAGCTGGGAGGGTGATCTGTGCGTTCCATGTCGGATCAGGTTGACAGGATATGCACTTCTTGTCAATCTGCCGTGCGTCCCGTGTATGACGATTTTCTTCGAGGAGGGGACCCATGGCGCGCATCCCGAAGGCGGAGCTGGAGCGGCTGAAGCAGGAGGTCTCGATCGAGCGCCTGGCCGAGGCCCGGGGCGTGAAGCTCGAGCGCCACGGCGCGGACCTCCTGGGCCTGTGCCCCTTCCACGACGACCGAGAGCCTTCCCTGGTGATCACGCCGAGCAAGAACCTCTGGCACTGTCTGGGGGCCTGCCAGGCGGGTGGCTCGGTGATCGACTGGGTGATGCGCGCCGAGGGCGTGAGCTTCCGCCACGCGGCCGAGCTGCTCCGTGCCGACCTCCCGCCGGAGGGGCTCTCGACGAACAAGCCGCCGAAGCTCTCGACGACGCCGAAGCTCCCGGGCCTGCTCGACGCCAGCGAGGACGACCAGGTGCTGCTCCGCCGTGTCGTCGACTACTACCACGCGACGTTGAAGGAGAGCCCCGAGGCCCTGGCCTACCTCGAGAGCCGCGGCCTCCAAGACGCCGAGGCCGTCGAGCGCTTCCGGCTCGGCTTCGCGAACCGCACGCTCGGCTACCGGATGCCGGCGAAGAACCGCAAGGAGGGCGCGGCCATCCGCGAGCGCCTCCAGGTGCTCGGCGTGATCCGCTCCTCCGGCCACGAGCACCTGAACGGCTCGCTCGTGGTGCCGGTCTTCGACGCCGAGGGCCGTGTCGCCGAGATCTACGGCCGCAAGATCACGAAGGGCCTGCGACCGGGAACACCGCTCCACCTCTATCTCCCCGGCCCGCACCGCGGCGTCTGGAACATCGAGGCCTTGCAGGCCTCGCGCGAGATCATCCTCTGCGAGTCGCTGATCGACGCGCTGACCTTCTGGTGCGCGGGCTTCCGCAACGTGACCGCGGCCTACGGGACCGAGGGCATGACGCCGGACCACTGGAAGGCCTTCGAGCGCTACGAGACCGAGCGCGTGCTCATCGCCTACGACCGCGACGAGGCCGGCGAGAAGGCGGCGGAGAAGCTGGCCCAGCAGCTCACCGAGCGCGGGATCGGCGCCTACCGGATCCACTTCCCGAAAGGCATGGACGCGAACGAGACGGCGCTGAAGCTCACGCCTCCGTCGAAGAGCCTGGAGCTGCTGATCCGCAAGGCGACCTGGCTGGGGAAAGGGAAGGCCGCGACACCGAGCACGACGGCGACCGTGATGGCGTCGGCTCCCTTGCCGGCTGCTAAAGGAGAAGAGGCTCCGAAAGAACGCGAGCCCGAGCCGGCTCCCGAGATCGTTGCCGACGCACCGGCCGAGCCCGAGCCCACCGACGAGCCTGCTCTTCCTTTAGCCGCCACTCCGGAGCCCGCACCGCCGCCGGACCCGCCGGCTGCAGAAGAGCGCGGCGAAGAGCTCGCGATGACGCTCGGCGATCGCCGCTGGCGCGTGCGCGGCCTCGCGAAGAACACGAGCTTCGACGCGCTGCGCGTGAACGTGCTCGTCGATCGCCAGGGCCACGGCTTCCACGTCGACACGCTCGACCTCTACAGCGCCCGCCACCGCAAGGCGTATCTGCAAGAAGCCGCCGCCGAGCTCGGCCTCGAGGAGCGGGTGGTGAAGAAGGACCTCGGCCAGGTGCTGCTCCGCCTCGAGGCCTTGCAAGAGGAGCAGATCCAGAAGGCCACGGAGCCGAAGGAGAAGACCGTCGAGCTGGACGACGACGAGCGCGAGGCGGCGCTCGACCTGCTGCGCGATCCGAATCTCCTCGACCGCCTCCTCACCGACTTCACCCGCTGCGGCGTCGTGGGCGAAGAGACGAACAAGCTCGTCGGCTACCTGGCCGCCGTGTCGCGGAAGCTCGAGGAGCCGCTCGCGGTGGTAATCCAGTCGAGCTCGGCCGCCGGGAAGAGCTCGCTCATGGAAGCGGTGCTCGCCTTCATGCCCGAGGAGGAGCGGGTCCAGTACTCGGCGATGACGGGACAGTCGCTCTTCTACATGGGGGAGACCGACCTCCGGCACAAGATCCTCGCCATCGTCGAGGAGGAAGGCGCGGAGCGAGCGAGCTACGCGCTGAAGCTCCTGCAGAGCGAAGGGCAGCTGACCATCGCGAGCACCGGGAAGGACCCGAGCACGGGCCGCCTCATCACCCACGAGTACCGAGTGGAAGGCCCGGTGATGATCTTCCTCACGACGACGGCGATCGAGATCGACGAGGAGCTCTTGAACCGCTGCCTGGTCCTCACCGTCAACGAGGACCGCGAGCAGACGCGCGCCATCCACCGGCTCCAGCGCGAGCGCCAGACCCTCGAAGGCCTCCTCGAGCGCCAGGACCGCGAGCGCATCCTGAAGGTCCACCGCGACGCGCAGCGGCTGCTCCGGCCGCTCCTCGTCGCGAACCCCTACGCGCGGGACCTCACCTTCCTCGACCACCAGACGCGCACGCGCCGCGATCACATGAAGTACCTGACGCTCATCCGCAGCGTGGCGCTGCTCCAGCAGTACCAGCGGGAGGTGAAGACGACGCAGCACCAGGGGCGCTCGGTCCGCTACATCGAGGTGACGCGCGAGGACATCGCCGTTGCGAACCGCCTGGCCCACGAAGTGCTCGGCCGCTCGCTCGACGAGCTGCCGCCCCAGACGCGCAGGCTCCTGGGGCTCGTCTCCGAGATGGTCACGAAGCACGCCGAGGCCCAGGGCCTCGACCGCTGCGACGTGCGCTTCACGCGGCGCGATGTGCGGACCTACACGGGCTGGAGCGACTTCCCGGTGCGCATGCACCTGGAGAAGCTCGCCGAGCTCGAGTACCTGCTCGTCCACCGCGGTGGTCCCGGCCAGCGCTTCGTCTACGAGCTGCTCTACGACGGCCAGGGCGAAGCCGGCGAGACCTTCCTCACCGGCCTCCTCGACGTCGACACCCTCGAAAGGCACGGGTACGACGCGAACCCCGAGCATCGAGAGGCCAACCTCGATGCCACTGTGAGCCCAGGTAGCTACCCGCTCGATGCCACCCTGAGCCCTGCCGAAACGACCGCAACTCCCGACGCCGCCAGCGCTTCTCTCGAAACTGCGAGCCCACCCCCGAAAGCCACTACTGGGGAGCGGAAGAACGCCGCCACCGTAGTCGTAACTCCTTCTTTAGTCGCCGCGCCGCAGGCGCGCTGACGTGGCGAGGCGCGGAGCGAGGAAGAAGCGCGAGCCCGTCGGCGACCCCGCCGACCCGCACGGCATGGCGGCCTGGCTCGCGCGCTACCTCGAGTGGCTGCGGAGCCACAACTACTCCGACTCGACCGTGAGCAACCGCGAGTCCTACCTCACGCTCTTCTGCGCCTGGTGCGAGGAGCGCGGGATCACGCGACCGGCCGAGGTCACGAAGCCGATCCTCGAGCGCTACCAGCGCCACCTCTACCACTACCGCAAGCCCACGAACGGACAGCCGCTCAGCTTCCGCAGCCAGTACAGCCGCCTCGTCCCGGTCCGCGCCTTCTTCAAGTGGCTGACGCGCCAGAACGTGCTGCTCTACAACCCGGCCAGCGAGCTCGAGCTGCCGCGCCTCGAGCACCGGCTGCCCAAGCACGTGCTCACCGCGAGAGAGGCCGACCTGGTGCTCGCCCAGGCGGACACCACCGACTCCCTCGGCATCCGGGACCGCGCGATCCTCGAGACGCTCTACTCGACGGGCATGCGGCGCATGGAGGTGATCGGGCTTGCGCTCTACGACCTGGACCTCGACCGCGGAACGCTGATGGTGCGCCAGGGCAAGGGGAAGAAGGACCGAATGATCCCGGTCGGAGACCGCGCGGCGGTGTGGATCGAGAAGTACCGCGCCGACGTGCGCCCCGAGCTCGTGGTGGAGCCCGACGAAGGCGGCCTCTTCCTGACGGCGGAGGGCACGCGCTTCTCGCCCAACGGGATGACGTCACTGGTGCGGAACTACGTCCTCGCCGCCGACCTCGGCAAGCGCGGCGCGTGCCATCTCTTCCGTCACACGATGGCGACGCTGATGCTCGAGAACGGCGCCGACATCCGCTTCATCCAGCAGATGCTCGGCCACGCAAAGCTCGAGACGACGCAGATTTACACCCAGGTCTCGATCCGGCAGCTGAAGGAGATCCACACGGCCACGCACCCGACGGCAAAGAACGAGCGACGGACCGCCGTGAAGATCGACGACGAGCACGACGCGACGCCCGAGGCACTGCCTGCCGCTCTCGACGCCGAGGCGAGCGCCGACCCCGAGCCATAGCGGGACGACGTCGTCCCCCGACCCGACTTGGCAGCCGACGCGGGGCGACCCCCCGCCCACCCCGGCCGTCGCCCTCCCGCGCGGGACCGCGAGCCATGCGGAGAGCGGCCCGGAGGCAGGCTCGAGGCAGGCCGAACCTTGGTTGCCCTCAAGCCGCCCGCCCCAAGCGGCGGAGGGGGCCTCCCCTCGTCGCTTCGCTCCTCACCGGGGCAGCCGGGCGAGCAAGCGCCGCGCCCGGCCCACGAACACCGTGCTGTGATCGATCGGCTCGGGAAGGGCCGGTCACGTCGCTTGCATGCCCTGTCCGATAACGCGCGTTATCCGACCTGCCCCTGTCCGGCCCCCTCCTTGGGCTCCGCTTCGCTCCGCCTGGACATAACAAAGTTATGTCCACTTGGGGCGGGCTCGCGCTGTGCCGGTGCGAAGCGCTTCAGCCCTCACGGAGCTCCGCCCGCCTCCGGACCTCGTGCCACGCGCGGGGCTTGGTGGCTTCGCGAACGCCGGCGCCGGCCTGCCCGTCCGCCCCCCTGGCAGGGGGGCTCCCCGAGAAGAGCGAAGAGCTGAAGAGGGGGCGGCTGCGCCGCCCCCACCCCGGCTCTTCCTCTGCACGGTCGACGGGTGCTTCTGAAAAGCGCGGCAACTAAAGGGAGAACCCCATCGACGTCGCCGCCTCTGCAACCGAAAACTCGCGTCTGGGCTTCGAACGAGTGGATCGGGGAAGGCGACCGGAAGCTCGGGTGGTAAGCTCTCGAATGCGCCTGGGAAAGTCCCAGGTGTACGGCGTGGAGGCGTCGGGATGTGCTGTTGTCCCAAAGTGG
>JAPSFT010000047.1 GCA_035063765.1 Deltaproteobacteria bacterium | reverse complement strand
TACCAGTCGCCGTCGAAGAAGGGGTTGGGGTCGAAGCCCGCCTCGGCGCCGATCTCGAGGTAGTGCGTCAGCGGGTCGAGCCCCGACGCCTCCACCTCCGGGTGCTGCTCCCGGTACCAGCTCGGGTCGAAGAGCGGATGCGGGCGGCGCCCCTCGCGCGCTCCGTGGCTCAGGTAGTGGAGGGCGCAGTCGGTTGCCGGCTCCTTCATGTCGGTGTAGAGCGCGCGGTAGTACGCCTCGTCGAACAGGCTGCTGCGGCGCAGGACATCGGCACGCCGCCGAAGCTCCGGATCGGGGCGCGGTGCACGGGGTCCGATCAGGCGCACTCCGTCACCTCCTCCACGCCCTCGGCGCGGCGCCAGGCGTCGCCCAGGTACCGGTTGCCGCACAGACCCGCCACGAACCCGGGCTGCGTGCGCAGCGCCGGGAAGTCGCGCAGCAGCCCGCCCATCATCGCGCGCACCTCCGCCGCGACGCGCTCGACGTCCTCGGCGATCGTGTTGGAGCCGTGGACGCGGTAGATCGCGAGATAGTGCGGCAGCAGCACGAAGCCTCCCCGGATCGCGGCGCGCAGGGCGAAGTCCCAGTCGTGCACGTAGCGGTAGTCCCGGAAGCCGCCGATCTCGGCGTGGAGCTCGCGGGTGAAGACCATGTTGCTCGTCGTGGCGAGGAAGTTCTGGTTGGCGAGCAGCGAGAGCACGTCGTCGCGGGCGGCGCGGCCGGCGGCGTCGAATCCGGGCGGAAACGGGTACTCGGGCTCGAGCACGCCCCGCTTGGTCCCCAGGTGCCGTCCGTCCTCGTCGACGATCAGGAGATGGCCGGCCACGAAGCGCACGCCGCGCGTGCAGCGGTGCCGCAGCAGCTCGAAGCGGCCCGGGGCGAAGGCGTCGTCGGAGTTGAGGACGGCGACCCAGTCGCAGCGGGCCTCGGCTACCAGCTGGTCGAGGCGCTGCGCCGCGCCGAGGTTGCGCTCCCCGGAGCCGGGCAGCTCGCGCAGGCGGTCCGGGTGCGAGCGCACGAGCTGGCCGATCAGCGCCCGGGAGCCGTCCGCCGACCCGTCGTCGGCGATCAGCACCTCACTCACGTGGCGGCTCGTGAGCGCCGAGAGCACGCCCTCGGCGAGAAAGCGCACGTGGCGGTAGCTCGGGATCACGACGCTGAACATGGCCGGGAGCGCTCCCTCACGCGCCGACGCCGGTCAGGCGGCGCCGCAGCCTGCGGAAGGCCGCGGCGAGGCGCGGCCGCGCCTTCACCCACTCGCGCAGCCGGGGCAGCCGCTCCGGGCCCCCGACGAAGAGCCGGCGCAGGCGCTCGGAGCGCGGCCGCCCCGACGGCACGCCCTCGAGCACCGGCGCCGGCACGGCGAGCTGGAACAGGCCGCTCAGGTCCCAGCGTCCGAGCGCGCTCCCGGCGATCTCGACCTGCACCGCGCGCTGCATCGCGCGGGCGAAGTCATCGAGCATCAGCCAGCACGCGGCGCCGACGTTCGCGCCCGGCGACGAGGAGGCGAACACGAAGCCCTGCTGGTAGCAGAGCGCGAACGCCCCGCGCAGCAGGTCGTCGTGCCACCACTGGGAGCCGAGGCGCTGCATTCGGTCCGCGACCCGCACCCACGACTTCACGCCCTCCACCATGGCGAGCAGGTCCGCGGCGAGGATCCCCTCGGCGACCTCCACCGGCCTGCCGAGAGCCTGCTGCACGCGCGCGACGCCGAGCAGCTCCGGCAGCTCCGGATCGGCGTGCAGGTCCAGGAACACGCGCGCCATCATGCCGGCCGAGAGCTGCCGGGAGAGGAAGGCGTCCGCGTCGAGCGGATGGTGGTGGCTCACGATCGCCGTCGGCGCGTAGAGCAGCCGCATCGGCTCGCGCTGCTTCATCATCCGGTAGGCGAACTCACCGTCCTCGTAGCCGTAGCGCGTGAAGGCGGACGAGAAGCCCTCCGTCTGCCAGTCGTCCACGATCGTCCGCTTCACCGACACGTTCGCGGTGTAGAAGAAGCGCCAGTCGAGGAAGCTGTAGGGGTCGAGGTCGGCGTAGCCGAACTGCTGGCCGCCGCGGCCCTGGACGTGGGCCATCACGAAGTTCACCGGCGAGTCCGGGCGGTTCGGCCAGATCACCTTGCCGACGACGGCGAAGCCCCGCGAGGGGTGGCGCCCGTGGAGCTCGGCGTGAGCGAGGAAGAAGCCGTCGTTCTCGGGCTGCATGTCGTCGCCGAGGAACAGTACGATCTCGTGTTTGGCGAGCGAGGCGCCCAGGTTGCGGGCCGCGCCCGGGCCGCCGTTCGGAACGCTGCGCCAGACCAGCTCGGGCATCTCCTCGGCGAGTGTCGCGAGCCGCTGCGGCGTGTCGTCCCGCGAGCCGTCGTCGATCACCACCAGCTCGAGCGAGACGGGCCCCGCGCACGCGCGGCAGCGCCGAAGGGTCTCGACGAGCAGCTCGCCGCGGCCGTAGCTGGGGATCACCACCGAGATCGCGGGGAGCGCGCTCGGGTGCAGCGCACGCTCAGCCACGGGCCGCCCTCGCCCGGCGCCACGAGGCGTCGTAGGCCGCGCCGGCCGCCGCGGCCGAGAAGCGCTCCGCGATGCGCGGCGCAGCCCGGCGCGCGCGCTCGCGCAGCGCCGGAAGCTCTCCCCGCCAGGCCTGGAACGCCTCGAACAGCGCCGCGGGGTCCCCGATCCGCGGAACGATCCGCCCCACCTCGTACTCCTCGAGCACGAGCGGAACGTCGCCGACCGCCGTCGACAGCACCGGGACGCCCATCGCGAGCGCCTCCAGCATCGAGATCGGCAGGCCCTCGTACTCGGAGCAGATCACGAGCCCGTCGAAGAGCGGGAGCAGCCGGCTCATGTCGTCGCAGAACGGGATGCGGCGCAGGTTCGCGAGCTCGTGTCGCTGCGCGTAGGCGTCGCACTCGGCGGCGAGTTCGCCGTCACCGACCAGCACGAAGCAGCCCGGCAGGCCGGCGTCGCGCGCGCGGCGCGCGAGTTGCAGGAAGTCGAGCGGCCGCTTCTGCGGTGTGAGCCGGCCGACCAGGCCGAAGCGCAGGCCCTCGTCCGGCAGGCCGTAGGCGCGCGCCCCTTCGCGGCGCGGACACGCGTCGGCGGCCGCGAGCTGGAAGCGCACGGTGTCGACGGCGTGGTAGACGAGGTCGATCCGGCCAGGATCGATTCCGAAGCGCTGCTGGAAGACGCGATGGATCTGGCGGTTGATCGCGATGAAGCGGTCGAACGACTGGATGCCGGCGTCGCCGTAGTGTTCGATCCAGCCGACGTCGGTGTCGTAGACCTGCTGATCCACGATCGGCACGTCCCGAAACAGGCCGCGCAGCTCCGCGCTGTGGGCGAGCAGCCAGGGCGACCCGTTGCAGATCCACACGAGCCCGGGCCGGTAGCTGGCGGAGATCGTCTCGAGCAAGGCAAGGAACTCCTGCTGCGGCGCCAGCTCGCCGATCTCGAAGAGCGCTTCGCACCAGGGCAGCAGCTGGTGGCTCAGCGAGCCACGTGCCGTCGACAGGCGCTCGGTCGTCACGACCACGAAGGCGTAGCGGTCCCGCAGCGCGCGCGCGACCTCGATCAGGTTCCGCTCGACGCCGCCTACCGCCATCATGATCGGGAGCACGAGCACGGTCTCCCGCGTTTCCGGGACGGACGGGAACAGAGCGCAGGCGGGGCGGCGAGGCGGCGACCCGGTCGGCCACGCCGTCCCCTTCGCGCGCAGCTCGGGCCCGTCGGCTTCGAGGGGACCGAGTCCGAGGTCGTCGAGGCGGGCGGAGACGAGCGCGGCGCCGGGGGGCGGCGGCACCAGCCGCAGGATCCGGCCCTGCGCGCCCGGCGGCAGGCCGGCGGTCTCGCGGAGCGCGCGGCGGGCGGCGGCCGAGAGCACGACCGCATTGGCCGCCGAGACGATCTGCAGCGCCGGGGGCTCCTCGAGCCCGTGGGAGACCACCACGAAGTCGAGCGGCTGATGGGCGAGGCACAGCAGCACGTTGCGCAGGTGGTGGGGCGCGAGCATGACCGCAGGCTGGCCGGGCGCGTAGTGCCAGGCGTCCGCGCGCGCCGAGCGCGGGTCCCCGCTCCCGACCACGAGCTCCGGCGAGACCGTGCGCAGCGCGGCCGCGAGCGCAGGGTCGCTGCCAGGCGGGAGCTCCACGACCAGCTCGATCTCGCTCCCCACCGCGTCCTCGCGTGAGCGCGAGGGCGTGGCGCGGCGTGGCCCCGCCCGCCGCTTCCGCTCGCGCAGCCAACGCAGCAGGTCCTCGCCTCCGGGCAGGCTGAGCGCGAGGGCCTTTGCGCGGGTGCGAAGGGTGGGCAACGGATCTCCGCTGGTGGGCGCCCGCTCCGTCCTTCGGGATCGTGCGGAGCGACCGGGACGGAGGCTAGGGAATGCGGTCCCTCTCCGGGAGCGCCCCGGGAGCGCTTCCCTGGTGTCGCGCGGCAGCGAGCGGGCCGCCAGCGGCCCCCCCAGGCGCGGCAGGAGACGCGAGCGAAGGCTAGCCTTCCTCGCTCTTCGACCCTGTCGCGAACGGACGCCGCCCGAGTTGGAGATCCCGAGCCCGCTCTCGTTCCTGCGCGTCGGCTGGCGCCACCGGCGGCTGATCCTCCGGCTCGCCCGCCGCAAGATCGAGACCCGCTACCGGGGCTCGATGCTGGGCTCGCTGTGGACGCTGCTCCAGCCCCTGCTGATGCTCGCCGTCTACACCTTCGTGTTCGGCACCGTCTTCCAGTCCCGCTGGCAGCTCGAGGGGAGCGCGCAGACCCCGTTCGCGCTGGTGCTGTTCGCCGGCATGATCTTCTACTCGGTGTTCGCCGAGTGCGTGACCGAAGCGCCGACGCTGATGACCTCGAACCAGACCTACATCAAGCAGGTACTGTTCCCGATCGAGGTCCTACCCTGGGTGAGCCTGGCCGCCGCGCTGTTCGGCTTCGCCGTCAACATGGCGCTGCTGCTGGCGTTCCTGGTCGCGCTGGTAGGGCTGCCGCCGTGGAGCGCGCTGGCGGCGCCGCTGCTGCTGGTCCCGCTGCTCCTGCTCACGCTCGGCGCGAGCTGGATGCTCTCGGCGGCCGGGGTCTTCCTGCGTGACCTGGCCCAGATCGCCGGGATCTTCACCACGACGCTGCTGTTCCTGAGCCCGATCTTCTATCCCGCCGAGCGGATCCCCGAGGCGTTCCGCCCGCTCTACTCGGTCAACCCCTTCGTGCCCATGATCGAGGACTTCCGAGCCGCGCTGTTCGAGGGTCGGGTGCCGGACGGCCGCACCCTATTGCTCCTCACAGCCCTGGGCTGGGCGGCCGCCTGGCTGGGCTCGCTCGGCTTTACGAGCACCAAGAAGGGCTTCGCCGATGTCCTCTGAGGCGTGCGCGCGCGCGGACGAGTTGCTCGCGATCCGGCTGCGCGGCGTGTCCAAGGTCTACCAGGTCTACGCGCAGCCCCAGGACCGCCTGAAGCAGATGTTGTGGCGCGGCCGGCGGCGCTTCTACCGCGAGTTCCACGCCGTCCACGGGGTGGACCTCGACGTGTGGCGCGGTGAAACGGTCGGGATCGTCGGTCGCAACGGCTGCGGCAAGTCGACCCTCCTGAAGATGATCTGCGGCCTGCTCGAGCCCAGCGCCGGCTCGGTAGAGGTGCGCGGGCACGTGGCGCCCCTGCTCGCGCTCGGCCAGGGCTTCAACCCGGACTTCACGGGCCGCGAGAACGTCCTGCTCAACGCGGCGATCCTCGGCCTCAGCGACGCCGACATCGGCGAGCGCTTCGACGCGATCGTCGCCTTCGCCGATATCGGCGAGTTCCTGGACCAGCCGGTGCGCTCCTACTCGAGCGGCATGTACGCCCGACTCGCCTTCGCGGTGGCGATCCATGCCGACCCGGACGTGCTGGTCGTAGACGAGATCCTGGCCGTGGGGGACGAGGCCTTCACGCGCAAGTGCTTCGCTCGGATCGAGCAGATCAAGGCGACGGGCTCGACCATCCTGTTCGTCTCGCACTCGCTCAACCGCGTCGTCGAGCTCTGCGATCGCGGCGTCCTGATGGACGGCGGCGAGCGCATGCTCACCGGCGACCCGAAGACCGTGGTTTCACAGTACCGCCGGCTCAGCGACGCGCCGCCGGCGGAGGCGGCGCGGATCCGGGCGGAGATCCGCGCGCTCGACGCGGGCGAGGCGCCGGCCCCGCCGGCACCTGCGCCGCGCCCGCCGGCCCCGGTCCGCCGGGCCGAACCGCAGGCGGAGGTGGACCCCCACCTGCGGCCGCGCAGCACCGTCGCCTACGAGCCGCGCGGCGCCACGATCGAGAACGTCCGCATCCTGGACGGCGAAGGGCGACAGGTGAACGTGCTGCGCGCAGGTGCCTGGTACTCGTACGCCTTCGACGTCCGCTTCCACGAGCCCGCCACAGGCGTCCGCTTCGGGATGATGCTGAAGCTCCCGACCGGCTTCGAGTTCTCCGGCCAGGTCTCGCACCCGAGCGGCGCCGGCATCGACGCGATCCCCGCCGGTGGGAGTGCGCGCGTGCGCTTCCCGTTCCTCGCACTGCTCGTACCGGGCGTATACTTCGGCAACGCCGGCGTGCTGGGCGAGGTCGGTGGCGAAGAGCGTTACCTGCACCGGATCCTCGACGCCCTGATCTTCCGCATCGAAGCGACGGCTGCGCGCCAAGCCACCGGCCGCATCGACCTCGCCCTCGCGCGCAGCGCCACCGTCGAGATCGTCGCGTCGGAGGCGGCCCGTCCCGCGGGCGGTGCGGCCTGATACAGTGTCGCCTGCTCGGACCGAGATGGAGACACGCGGGCCATCGGCCCGCGCGGAGGTCGCGCGATGGGCGGACGCCGACGGCTCTCGAACGGGCGGCAGCGCGCGCTTCTGGCGGCCGTGACGGCGCTCTCCCTCGCGCTGCTCGGCGCCGGTGGCGCTCCGAGCGTGCTGCGCGTCCCCCAGGACCACGCCACGCTGCAGCAGGCGATCGCGAACGTCGCGGTGTCCGGCGACGTCATCGAGCTGGCGCCAGGGGTCTACCCCTCGCCGGCGGTCGGCGGAGCAACCCCGGACGGCCAGGCCGGCTTCTTCGTCTCGGACATCCCCGTCGACTTCACGATCCGCGCCGTTCCGGGCGCCGAGGCGACCCTCGACGGCGAGGGCGCGCGCCCGGTACTGCGCCTCATGAACACCGCGACGGACAACGTAACCGGCCAGCCTGAGGCGTCCTTGCGCGGGCGAGCGGAAGGCGGCTGGGTCAGGTGCGGTCGAGGAGCGAGCGCAGCGGGGCCTGGGCGAAGTGCTGCTTCCAAAGCCGCGGCGTGAGCTGCGCGACTGCCGAGAAGGGGTGCGTGTCGAGGCGCTGCAGCAC
>JAPSFT010000046.1 GCA_035063765.1 Deltaproteobacteria bacterium | reverse complement strand
GTGGCGGCGCGGCTCCGAGGAGCAGCGCCGCCACGGCCGCGAGCGCGGCGGCGCTAGCGCGCCGCGTGACGAGCCGCGCCGGCACGCGAGCCCGGCGCTTCGCCGCCCGCCTGGCCCTCGCGCGGCTCGACCAGCAGGTAGCCGGCCATCTCCAGGTGCAGGGCGGAGCAGAACTCGAGGCAGTAGAACGGGAAGACCCCGGCGCGATCCGCGACGAAGGTCGCGTTCGACTGCTTGCCCGGCTCCACCGAGAGCGACACGTTGTAGGAGCTGATCCCGAAGCCATGGGTGGCGTCACGCGCCTGCTCGAGATTGGTCAGGTAGAGGTGCACCGTGTCGCCCTGTTTCACCCGGATCGTGTCGGGCGTGAAGTGGCTGCGCACCTGGGTCATGTAGACGTGCACCTCGTTGCCCTGGCGCTCGATGCGCTCCTTGCCGCCTTCGGTGGCGTGCGGGTCGAGCTCCCCCGTGAGCGGATCGGTGCCCACCGGGTCGTAGTGGTCGATCGCGTCGATCAGGTCCGCCGAGATGATCTGGGTGTAGTGCGGCTCGCCGAGCGGGATCGGCGCGTCGTACACGACCTGCATGGCGGGACCGCTCACGTCCACGAGCTGGAAGTTCTGCGGCAGCAGGGGGCCCACGTCGAGGAAGCGGTCGATCGCCCACTTGTTCATGGCGACCACCCACTTGCCGCGCGGGTTCACGGTGTCGCCGTGGGCCGCCGCGATGTGGCCGATGTTGTAGTGCACGGGCGCCTTCTCGATCAGCTTCAGGTCCCGGAGCGACCACTTCGCCACCTTCGACTCCACGAACATCGAGGTGTAGGCGTTGCCCTGGTCGTCGAAGACCGTGTGCAGGGGGCCGAGCCCGAGCTCCACCTGGCCCTGGATCGCCTTGGCGAAGTCGAGGATCGGCACGCCGTAGGGGTCCTTGCCGGCGTAGTCCTTGGCGTCGATCAGGCCCTTGATCTTCTCGAAGCTGTAGACGGTCGCGTGGGTGTCGAGCTTGCCGCCCACCACGATGAACTTCCCGTCCGGCGTCACGTCGGCACCGTGCGGGCTCTTCGGCTCGGGCACGAAGTGCAGGAGGCCCTCGGCCACGGCGGTCTCGAGCGAGATCACCGGGAAGCCGCGGATCTGCTCCGCCTTGCCCGCCTGGAAGACCTGCTCCGCCTTCTTCCAGTCGATCACGTGCAGGTAGTCCATGTCGTTCTGCGACGCGCCCGACTCGAGCGGCGGCCGGCCCTCCAGGTTGCCGCCGAAGGCCTTCTCGGTGTTGAACGAGTTGATGAAGGCATAGCCGTCGCTCACGAGCTTGCCGGCGTCGGCGAGGTCCTGCATGTACGGCGGCAGCTCGATCGCGAACGAGCGCTCCACGTCGATCCGCCCGCGCTCGCGGTCGAACTTCCAGAGCGTCGCGGCTCCCCGGTAGGTTTCGGCGTAGCTCTCGATCGGCGCGAACTCGCCACCGAGCGGCACCGGGTACTGCGAGCTCTCGATCACGTACTCGGTGTTGGGGGTCACGAAGGCGGCGCCGTGGTCGGACTCGAGGATCGGGTTCGGAACGATCTGCTTGGTGGCGAAGTCCTCGAGGTCGATCACGGCCATCCGCGCGTTGGCCTTGTCGCCGATGAACAGGTACTTGCCGTCGTAGTCGCCGTTGGTCTCCGACAGGTTCGGGTGGTGGGTGTCGCCCCAGCGGATCTCGTGCCCGTGGCGGTCGCCGTTTGCGAGCACCTCGTGCGAGCCCCGATCGCCGAAGCCCCAGCCCTGCCAGGGCTCGGGCGTGAAGACCGCGATGTACTTGAGGATGCGCATGCTCGGGATGCCGAGCACCACCACCTGTCCCGACTGCCCGCCGGAGGAGAAGATGTAGTAGTCGTCGTGCTTGCCGCTCGGCACGTAGGTCTTGAGCGCCGCGGTCACGTCCGCGTCGGTGAGCCCGCGCGCCGCCATCAGCTCGGCGACGCCCGCTCCCGCACCGCCGCTCGCGGGCCGCAGCGCCTGCTGCGCCTGCCCCCCTTCGCCACCGGGGCCGCAGGCCAGCGCCGCCGCCAGCCCGAAGGCACCGATCCCGGAGACGATCCGCGTTCCCATCGTTCCCATGGTTGGCCCTCCCGTCGTCCAGAACACGTTCACTTCCCCTTGGCCAGCCCGCGCACGTAGGCGCGCAGCGCGGCGACCACCTCGGGCTTGCTCATCAGGTCCGGGTTCGCGGGCATCGCGGCGCTGCGCCCGACGGCCGCCCCGCCGTACTGCACGATCTGCTCGATGTGCTCGTCGCTGACCGACGCCTGCCAGGCGGGATCCTGGAAGTTGCGCGGCGGCGGGGTCAGGCCGGCCGACGCGGGCCCGTCGCCGGCGCCCTGGGGGCCGTGGCAGGTGACGCAACGGGTCTCGAAGATCTGCTCGGCCTCGGCGCGCGCGCTCTCCGGGATCGCCGCGGGCGCAGCCGCAGGTGCGGCGGGCTCCGCCGCGGGCGGCGCCGTTGCCGCGGGCGGAGACGGCGCGGGCGGAGCCTCGCCCTCCCCGCCGCAGGCAAGCGCGGCGAGCAGGAGCAGGCACGGGGCGGCGGCCAGGCGCGATCGGATCCTTCGAGACACGGACGAACCTCCAGTTTGGACTCGATCCTGATGATCAAGATACGTGCCGACTGCGTCCCCGCGAGCTTTCGCGAGTGGCCATCAGGACTTGGGCCGATGAGGCCGGTGGGACGCCCAGCGCGAGCTGAGGTGTATAGCCCCGGATGGCTCGATCTGCCTCACTCAGCGGGGGCCTCTCGACCGTCGCGGGCGTCCCGGGGTGAAGTGGCACTCCATGTGCTTGGTCCCGTGGATGAAGAAGGACAGGAGCCGTTGCGGCGGCTCGACCTCGAGGTCCGGGAGCCGCTCGAAGATCTCGCGGAACAGGAGCGTGATCTCGCGCCGCGCCAGGTGGGCACCCAGGCAGTAGTGCGGGCCGGGCCCGCCGAAGCCCACGTGCTCGTTGGGGGCGCGCCGCACCTCGAAGGCGAAGGGCCGCGCGAAGACGTCCTCGTCGCGATTGCCCGAGCAGTACCACATCACCACCTTCTGCCCGGCCGCGATCCGGGTGCCGCGGATCGTGGTGTCCCGGATGGCGGTGCGCCGGAAGTGGATCACCGGGGTCGCCCAGCGCACGATCTCGTCGACCGCCGTGGGCGCCACGCCCGCGAAGTCGGCGGCCCAGATCCGGCGCTGCTCGGGATGGTCGCAGAGCGCCTTCATGCCGTGGCTGATGGCGTTGCGGGTGGTCTCGTTGCCCGCGACCGCGAGCAGCACGAAGAAGGAGCCGAGCTCCTGGTCGCCCAGGGTCTCGCCGTCGAGCTCGGCGTTCACGAGCGCCGACACGAGATCCTCGCCCGGCCTGCCGCGACGGTGCCGCGCCAGGTCCTGGGCGAGCTGCGCGAGCTCCGACCCGGCCTGGAGGAGCATCGGGATGATCTTCGCCGGATCCGCGTCGGTGTACTCGGGGTCGCCCGCGCCCAGGATCACGTTCGAGCGCGAGAAGACGAGCTCGTGCTGGCTCTCGGGGATCCCCATCAGCTCGCAGATGATCGCGAGCGGGAGCCGCGCCGCGATCTCGGTCACGAAGTCGCAGGTACCCTGCTCGATCACGCGGTCCACGGTGTCGGCGGCGACGCGCTCCACGCTGCGCTCGAGGCGCTGGATCCGGCGCGGCGTGAAGCCTCGCGAGACGATCCGCCGCAGCCGCGCGTGGCGGGGGTCGTCCATGTTGATCATCGAGCCGAAGAACTCGAGGAAGGGCTGCGGCATGTCGCCGATGTTGGAGCCCTGGCCCGAGCAGAAGAGCTGGGGGTTGCGGCTCACGTGCAGGATGTCGGCGTGCCGGGTCAGGGACCAGTAGCCGGGTCCGCGCGGGAGGATCGCGATGTCGGGCTCCTCGTGGAAGGAGACCGGCCGCTCGCGCCGCAGCGTCGTGAAGGCGCCCTCGCGCTCCTCGAGAGGGCGCTGCCAGAAACGCGGGTCGGAGAGCCGGATCTCGTCGGCGGCGAGGACTTCGCGGGGCTGCACGGCTCCTCCGGGTGCGCGGCGGAGGGAGGATAGGCGCGCGCCAGCCCACGTCGCTCGCCTCCGGCGACCTCACTCGGCCGGCGCAGGCGCGCCGGGCGGCATCGCGAAGCCGAGCACCGGACAGGGTGCGCCGGGGCCGACGAGGCGGATCGCGCTGCGCCCGGCCGGGACGAACTCCATCGAGGCGGTGCCGCTCGCGAGGGGCCGCTCGCAAGCGGGCTCCAGGGGAACGAAGGCGATCAGGTCGAAGCCGGCGGGAACGCCGACGCGGCTCGCGAGCGGGAAGCGACCGCGCACGATCGCCACCTCGCCCTCGCGGCCGATCTCGCGGAAGGTCGCCGGCGCGCGCGGCACCATCGAGCCGCGCCGCTGGTCGCGCGGCCGCCGGTCGCGCCAGGCTGCGAGCGAGCCGACTCCGACCGGGTCGCAGCGCAGCTCGGCGTCCTCGAAGCGGCCGAAGTTGCCGTGCTTGCGGTAGGTGACGCTCGCCTCGGGGCGCAGGAGCTGCGCGCAGCCCTCGTCGCCGGCCGGGGCATAGAAGGTCAGGACGGCGCCGCGGTTGCGGAACTGGACCGCCAGGAAGGGCCCCAGCCTTTCCACCGAGAGCAGCGCCACGCGCGTCGAAGCGAAGGGATCGAGCCGCTGCTCGGCGTAGCGCCCCGCCTCGCGGGCGCCGCTGCAGCCGGCCAGGGCAAGGAGCACGAGGAGGGCTGCGGTCGAGGCCCGGCGCATCGGGGCGATCTCCCGGTCGGCTGGCCGAGCATCCGCAAGCGCCAGAGTGAATGCAACCCGGGGAGACGGGTAGTGCGAGGAGCCGTGGCTCCGCTCGGTAGGCCCGGCCGGGCTGCCCGTGCCCGTCTCCTGGGCACGCCGCTGCCCAGCCGGCGAGCACTCGCGCGGCCTACCGGGCCGGACGGCAGTGCTCACCGCCTTCGCGCGCCTCCTCCTGCGCGCGCCGTGCTTGGCACGGCGGTTGCTCTGGAGGCGATCGGCCGCTCGCCTCCCTTCGCCCGCGGCCCTGGAGGCCAGCCACATGTCCGGTTCCCGCTCGGCACCGCTTGCGCGGCGCATCCTGTCGCTCGCGCCCGTCCTCGCCCTCTTCTGCGCGCGCAGCGCCTTTGCCCAGGACGAGGCGCCCAAGCTCGATGCAGGCAACACCGCGTGGGTCCTGACCAGCTCGGCGCTGGTCCTGATGATGACCCTGCCCGGGCTCGCGCTGTTCTACGGGGGCCTGGTGCGCGCGAAGAACACCTTGAGCCTGTTCATGCAGTGCCTGGTCTCGGCGGGCGTGGTCGGCGTGCTCTGGATCCTGATCGGCTACAGCCTGGCCTTCGCCGAGGGCAACGCCGTCATCGGCGGGCTCGGCAAGCTGGGCCTCGCCGGGATCACGCCCGACACGCTCTGGGGAAGCTACGGGATCCCCGAGTACCTGTTCGTGATGTTCCAGGCGATGTTCGCGATCATCACGCCCGCGCTGATGATCGGGGCCTTCGCCGAGCGCATGCGCTTCGGTCCCTACCTGGCCTTCATCACGATCTGGCTGCTCGTCGTCTACTGCCCGCTCGCGCACATGGTCTGGGGCGGCGGCTACATCGGGACCACGCTCGGAGCCAAGGACTTCGCGGGCGGGCTCGTCGTCCACATGTCGAGCGGCTTCTCGGCACTCGTCGTGGCACTGGTCCTCGGCAAGCGGCGCGGCTTCGGCAAGGAGCCGATGCCGCCCCACAACCTGCCCTTCGCGGTGATCGGCGCGGCGCTCCTGTGGGTCGGCTGGTTCGGCTTCAACGCCGGTAGCGAGCTGATGGCCGACGGGATCGCGAGCCTCGCCTTCCTGACCACCAGCACCGCGGCCTCGACGGCGCTCGTCACCTGGGTGGCGATCGAGTGGGCCCACCGCGGGAAGCCGACCGTGCTCGGCGCGGCCACCGCCTGCGTCGCGGGCCTGGTTGCGATCACGCCGGCGTGCGCCTTCGTCGCGCCGATGGGCTCGATCGCGATCGGTGCGGGCGCAGCGCTCCTGAGCTACCTGGCCGTCACCTTCCTCAAGCCCGCGCTCGGCTACGACGACTCGCTCGACGTGTTCGGCGTGCACGGGATCGGGGGCGCCTGGGGCGCCCTCGCCACCGGTCTGTTCATCGCCGACTTCGCGCTGCCCGAAGGCGTGACGCGCGGCGACCAGATCCTGATCCAGATCACGAGCGTGGTCGTGACGGCCATCTTCGCGCCGCTCGCGACGCTCCTGATCCTGCTCGCGCTGCGCGCGATCTTCGGCTCGCTGCGGGTGGACGACGAGGCCGAGTTCGCCGGGCTCGACCTCGCCGAGCACAGCGAGAGCGCATACGAGTTCGGGACGGCGAGCGGTACCTCGGCCTCGCACATGGCCGCTGGGTCCCCGGCACCAGCGGGGACGCCGCTGGCTTCGAAGGCCTAGAGGGCCCCAGAGGGGGTGGGCGGCCGCGCGTCGCGATCGGCGCGTAGCCGCACCCGTTCGGGCTCCCATCTCGACTTGACGCGCCGGGGATGAGCGGAAACAATCCATCCGCATGGATTGATCCCTCCCGGATCGATCTCCTTCCCCGACGGAGCCCCCTCGATGGCCGCCACCGATCGCCCGCCCTTCCAGGTCGCCGACCTCGCCCTCGCCGAGTGGGGCCGCAAGGAGATCCGGCTCGCCGAGTGCGAGATGCCCGGCCTGATGGCGCTGCGCCAGCGCTACGAAGGGCGCCGTCCCCTGGCCGGCGCGCGGATCATGGGCAGCCTGCACATGACGGTGCAGACGGCGGTGCTGATCGAGACCCTCGTGGAGCTCGGCGCCGACGTCCGTTGGGTGTCGTGCAACATCTTCTCGACCCAGGACCACGCGGCGGCCGCGGTCGCCGTCGGGCCGGAGGGCACGCCCGACAAGCCCAGGGGCACGCCGGTCTTCGCCTGGAAGGGCGAGACCCTCGAGGAGTACTGGTGGTGCACGCGCGAGGCCCTGGTCTGGCCGGACGGCAAGGGCCCCACCCTGATCGTCGACGACGGCGGCGACGCGACGCTCCTCGTGCACAAGGCCCTCGAGTTCGAGCAGGCCGGCTCGGTGCCGGCCTTCGACCCGAAGCAGGACCCCGAGGAGTGGGGCGTGGTCCTCGAGCTGCTCCGTCGCGAGCTCGCCGGGCAGCCGGGCCTGTGGAGCCGGCTCGCGCGCGGGATCCGCGGCGTCTCGGAGGAGACCACGACCGGCGTGCACCGCCTCTACCAGATGGAACGGGCGGGCACCCTGCTCTTCCCGGCCATCAACGTCAACGACTCCGTCACCAAGAGCAAGTTCGACAACATCTACGGCTGCCGGCACTCGCTGATCGACGGCCTGAACCGCGCGAGCGACGTCATGCTCGGCGGCAAGGTCGCTGTCGTGTGCGGCTTCGGCGAGGTGGGCAAGGGCTGCGCGCAGTCGCTGCGCGGCCAGGGCTGCCGCGTCGTCGTCACCGAGATCGACCCGATCTGCGCGCTCCAGGCGGTGATGGAGGGCTACGAGGTCACGACCCTCGACGCCGTGCTCGAGACCGCCGATCTCTTCGTGACCGCCACCGGCAACGCCCACGTGATCGCGGCCGAGGACATGTCGCGCATGAAGGACAAGGCGATCGTCGGCAACATCGGCCACTTCGACAACGAGATCGACATGGCCGGGCTCAAGGCGATCCCGGGCATCCGCCGGGTCGAGATCAAGCCGCAGTACGACGAGTGGGTCTTCCCGGACGGCCACTCGGTGCTGGTGCTCGCCGAGGGGCGGCTCCTGAACCTCGGCTGCGCCACCGGCCACCCGAGCTTCGTGATGTCCGCCTCCTTCACCAACCAGGTGCTGGCGCAGCTCGAGCTGCACGAGAAGGCCGAGAAGTACGAGAAGCGCGTCTACATGCTGCCCAAGCAGCTCGACGAGGAGGTGGCCCGCCTCCACCTCGAGAAGCTCGGCGTGAAGCTCACCCGCCTCACCGCCCGCCAGGCCGACTACATCGGCGTCCCGATCGACGGTCCCTACAAGCCGGACCATTATCGCTACTGAGCCGGGGACAGTCCCGGCGATTCGGCGATTTCGGCGATTTCGGGGACAGTCCCGGGGGGGGGGGGGGGGGGGGGGGGGGGGGGCGGGGG
>JAPSFT010000045.1 GCA_035063765.1 Deltaproteobacteria bacterium | reverse complement strand
GAGGGGACAGACCCGGCGATTCGGCGATTCGCCGAATCGCCGGGTCTGTCCCCGCCGTCAGGCGAATCGCCGAATCGCCGGGTCTGTCCCCTCCGTCAGCGCGTCACGCGGAACTCGACGCGGCGGTTCCAGCGCCAGGCGGACTCGTCGTTGCCCTGCACGGCCGGTGCGGTCTCGCCGAAGCTCACCACCCGCATCCGCGCGCCGGGCACCCCGAGGTCCTCGAGGTACTGGCGGGCCGCGTGCGCGCGGCGCTCGCCGAGGGCCAGGTTGTACTCCTCGCTGCCGCGCTCGTCGGTATGGCCCTCGACGACCACCGAGCGCCACTCGTCGTGGTTGCGGATCGCGCCCGCGTTCGCCTTCAGGGTGGCGCGCGCGTCGGAGCGGACCTCGAAGCTGTCGTAGTCGAAGTAGACGCTCGCGAGCTCGCTCACCTTCTCGGGCTCGCCGTACTCGCCCGCCGCACCGACCCCCGAGCCGGTGTCGAACTCGCTCGAGCCGATGCCGCCATCGAGCCCGGCCTCGTCGGCGCTGGGGCCCTTCTTCGAGCAGCCCGCCGCCACGAGCGCGAGCGCGAGTGCGAGCGAACCCAAGCCAACCGTCATCGTCCTGGACGTCATGAAGCCTCACCCCTCACGGAAAGCCCCCTGGGCGTTGGACACGCGCGGGAGTCTGGAACTCGCCCGCCGACCCCGCAATGGCGACTTCGACGCCTGGATGGCGGGTTCGCTTCGACTACCTTCGCGCGCTCGCAGGAGACCTCCATGCCCGAGCCCCGCCCGCGCTCCGTCCTCCCCGCCCTGGTGCTCCTCGTCGCGGCGGCGGCGCTGCCGGCCTCGGGGCAGGAGGGACCGTCGATCCCGATCGGCCCGAACTCCCTCGGCCCCTGCCCCGGCGACCCGATCGCCCCGGACCTCACCGTCAGCGGCGCCTTTCCGCAGGCGCGGATCGGCGACTACCTCATGCTGCCCTTCGAGGTCCCGGAGGGAACGACACAGATCCGGGTCAAGTACTGCTGGGAAGGCGGCGGCAACACCGTGGACCTCGGCCTGTGGCAGGCGCGCGCGGAGAGCGAGCCCTGGGGCCCCGACCAGTTCCGCGGCTGGGGCGGCTCGAGCCACCCCGACGTCTCCGTCACGGCACAGGGCTTCTCGAGCGAGGCCGAGTACCTCGCCGATCCGAAGGGCCACGTGGCGGGCCGCACGACGCGCGGCTTCCTGCCCGGCCCGCTCCCGCCCGGCACCTGGGCGGTCGAGCTCGGCGCCGGCTTCGTCGTCGACGACACGGGCAGCGGGGGCGACGGCCAGGCCGACTTCCGGGTCGAGATCGAGCTCTCGAGCGACCCCGCCTTCGACGACGAGCCCTACCAGCCGGCCCCCTACGACGAGACGCCCGCGAGCCTCGAGCCCGGCTGGTACACCGGCGACCTGCACGTCCACGCCGAGCACTCGGCGCTCGGCAACGCGACCATGACGGAGACCTTCGACTACGCCTTCGGCCCCCGCAGCGAAGGCAAGGCCGGGCTCGACTTCATCGCGCTCAGCGACTACGTGACCCCGAGCGCCTGGGGCGAGATCGGCCGCTACCAGGGCGACCATCCGGGGAAGGTGATCCTCCGCAGCTCGGAGACCATCACCTACCACGGCCACGCGAACCAGCACCGCTCGCTCCGCTACCTCGACCACCGGATCGGCGGCCCCGTCTGGGAGCTCGATCCCGGCTCGGGCGCGCTCACGCTGCTGCGCGAGGACCGCACGCCGGCCGAGCTCTTCGCCGAGATCGAGGCGGCCGGCGGCCTGGCCCAGATCAATCACGCCCAGTCCTGCCCGTCGAGCATCCCCCTCTGCCAGCAGCTGTGCCGCGGCTGCTCCTGGGACTACACCCCGGAGCAGAGCGACTACGCGCGCGTGCAGGCGATCGAGGTCCCGTCCGGCTCGGAGACGACCTTCTTCCTGTTCGGCGAGTGGGCCACCGGGTTCTGGGAGGACCGCCTCGCGGAGGGCCATCGCATCGCGGCCGTCGGGGTCAGCGACTCCCACGAGGCGGGCGCGGACGACCCGAACGACGAGTTCGACTCCCCGATCGGCAACGCCGCCACCGTCGTCTACGCCGAGGAGCTGTCGGAGGAAGGGATCCTCGCCGGCATCCGCGCCGGCCACACCTACGCCAAGACCCGGGCGGACGGCGCGGACCTGCGCTTCTCGGTCGAAGGCGACCTCGGCGGCTCCGGCATCATGGGCGACGCGATCCCCGACCCGAGCGGCACCCTCCACGCCGAGGTGCTGAACGTCCCCGCGAGAGACATCGCCCCGCAGCTGCGGCTGTTCCGCAACGGCGCGGTCGAGGACGAGGTCCCGGTGCCCCCCGAAGGCCTCGTCCAGCAATGGGAGGTCGCTGCGCCCGGCATCTACCGGATCGACCTCCACGACGGCGCCTACGTGAGGGCCCTCAGCAGCTCGATCCGGCTTCCCGAGCCGGCGGCCGGCGCCGCCGGCCTGGCGGCAGCCGCCGCGCTCGCGGCGCTCCGCCGTCCACCTCGCGGCCGCTGTTCATGACGCGCCCTCGAGCGCGAGCAGCAGCTCCTTCGCGGGCGTGCCGCCGCGGTAGGCGCCGATCCCGCCGCTCGCGGGCAGCACGCGGTGGCAGGGCACCAGGATCGGCAGGGGGTTCGTCGCGAGCGCGCTGCCCGCGGCGCGGAACGCGAGCGGGCGCCCCGCCCTCCCGGCGACCTCGCGATAGCTGGCGGTGCTCCCGTACGGGATCCGCGCGGTGACGCGCAGCACGGCGCGCCGGAAGCCCGCGCTGAGGCGCCAGTCGAGGGGCAGGTCGAAGCGGCGCCGGCGGCGGCCGAAGTACTCGTCGAGCTGGCGGCGGGCGGCGTCGAGCGACGCGCGGGGCGCGTGCAGCACGCGCGGCGAGACGCGCGCAGCCAGCTCCTCGAGCAGCGCCTCCTCGCTCTCGACGGGCAGCCCGACGCGCAGCAGGCCCGCGGCCGTGGCGCCGAGCACGAGGGAGCCCAGGGGGGTGTCGTGCCGCGCCAGGGCGACGTCGACGAGCCCTTCGGCGCTCGCCCGCTCGGCGAGCGTGCGGCGCATCCGCTCCCACCGCTGCGGGTGGGGCCCTGCGTTCTGGCCGAGCTGGCGCTCCAGCCTCTCCGTCGCCTCGATCGTCCGGCGGTCGGCGTGGCTCATGCCGGTAGGACGAGGGAGCCCGGCGGTCCGTGAGATCCCGGCCTCCTCCCGGCTACTCCCGGGCGAGCTCCTGCCGCAGCCGCGCGAGGCCCTCGAAGACGTTGCGGCGCGCCGCGGCCTCGCTGGTCGCCATCACGGCGGCGATCTCGCGGTGCGAGAGATCGCCGAGGTAGCGCAGCACCACCGCCTGGCGCTGCTTCGCCGGCAGCCGCCGCACCTGCGCCCACAGCGCCGGGTCGCGCGGGGCGGCCGGCTTCGCGGCGGCCAGCGGCTCCGGGTCCGCCACCGGCTGCGGCGCCCGCGCGCTCGCGCGGTGGGCGTCGACCACCTTGCGCGCGGCGATCGCGAAGAGCCAGGCGCGGACGGCGCCCGGGTCGCGCAGCTCGCGGTAGGCCCGCAGCGCCGCGAGCATCGTCTCCTGGAAGCAGTCCTCGGCGCGTGCGGGCCCGAGCTGCGCGGCACAGAAGCGCAGCAGCGCGGGCCCGTTCTCCGCGACCACGCGCTCGAACGGAGGCAGCACTCGCGGTTCGCGCCGGGGCTTCGCGGGCATCGCTCCGAGGACGAGCGGGCGGGAGGGTTCGTGAGATCCCGCGCGGCCTCGCACCCGAGGATGTCGCAGCCCCCGCTACAGCCCCAGCTCGGCCAGCGCCGCCTCCGCGAGCGTGTCGAGGTCGGGCACCTGGCGGGTCGCCTGGCCCTCGGCGGCCAGCGCCACCAGCGAGCGCGAGCAGCGTTCGCGGCCGAGGCTCGCGGCGATCTGCATCGCCACCTCCTGGGCGTCGGCCCCGGGCTCGGCGTCGAAGCGGCACACCACGCACTCGCGCGCCTTCAGCTCGACGACGAGGTCGAAGACCACCGTGCGCACGCCCTCGGGCTCGCCGACCTCGGCGGCCAGCCCGCGCAGCACGCTCGCCCACTGGAGCGTCTCGCGGCAGCTCCCGTTCAGGTAGCTGATGCCGTGCTCGCCGACCTCCGCCCAGGTGAGGACGTCGACGCAGTAGCGATCCGGGAGCTCGGGAGGGGAATCGATGCGCAGCGACGCGGCATGGGTCTGCATGAGGCACCCCCGGCCGCGCGATCCACCGCTCCTTCCATCGGCGCCGGCCCGGCGGGACTTGACGGTGCCCGGGAATGCGCAGGCCGGGGTCGCCCGCGGCCGGGCCGCTGCGCCACCGGAGAGCGACGCGGGAGCGGGTTGCGGCGGTCGCTCCTGCGTGCTCGCGAAGCGGCAAGCCGCCGACGGCGAGACGGGGTACGGCGCCGGCCGGCCGCGCGCCTGCGGCGGCCGGCCGAGCGTGCCCGAAGGGGCCGGGGGTGGCGGCACGCGAGCGAGGGAGCGGGCGCTAGTCCTCGCCGCCCGCCTCTCCGCCCACCTCGCCGGCCGCCGGCTCCTCGGAGACCCAGGAGCCCGGGGCCTTGTTCGCGGGGCTGGTCTGGAGCCGGTGCTCGCGGTCGCGCTCCTGGTCCGACTCGAGGGTCGGGTGCTTGCAGATCTGGTAGCCGCCGAAGGCGCCGATGCCGGCCCCGAGCGTGGTGCCGAGGATCGCTCCGCCCGTCACGTTGCCCGAGGAGCCGAAGACGGCGCCGAGCGCGCCACCCGCGAGGCCGCCCGCGATCGACCCGATCACGCCGCAGCTGACCGGGTCGTCGGCGATCTTGGCGCACCCGCCGAGCAGGGTGGTCCCGGCCACCAGCCCGAGGGTGGCGGCGAGGGCGGGGGTGGTCTTGCGAAGCTTCCTGGCGTTCATCGAGATGGATCCTCCGCGGTCCACGAGGGAGCCGGCGGGTCCCCCCCGACCGGGCGCAGGCGTTTCATACCACTTGCGCACGGGCGATCCCACGAAAAAACATCGTTCTACGGATCACGCGCCCGCGCGGGCGAGCGCCTCGTCGAGGCCGAGGTCCCCGGCGAGGGCGCGCCGCCACGGGAGGAAGCGGCGCGCCGGGCCGATCGCGGCCGCACCGGTGAGCCGTCCCGCGCGCCCGAAGAGCGCGGTGAAGCGGCGCTCCTCGAGGCTGCCTTCGACGACCCGCAGCTCGTCGCCCGCCCGCGGCAGGCCCGCAACGAGGAGCCTCGCGCCGTACTGCTCCGACCAGACGCTGGGCACCGGCGCGAAGGGCGGCGCGGCGTCGCCGTCGAGCAGCGCGCCCACCGCGGCCCGGGCCTGCTCGACCGCGTGGCTCCAGTGCTCGAGGCGCAGCTCGCCCCAGCGCGGGTGGCGCCAGCGCGCCACGTCGCCGGCGGCGACGATCCCGGGCGCCGCGCGGCAGCGCTCGTCGCAGACGACGCCGTCGCGCAGCGTGAGCCCCGAGCCCTCGAGCCAGCCGGTCTCGGGCCGCACGCCGATCCCGACGACCACCAGCTCGGCGTCCAGGCGGCGGCCGCCGGCCAGGCGCACGCGCTCGACGCGGCCCGCGCCTTCCAGCGCCTCGACCGGCGCGCCGGTCACGAGCTCCACCCCGTGCTCCCGGTGCAGCCCCGCGTAGAGCCCGCCGAGCGCGGGCCCGAGCGCCTGCTCGAGCGGGTTGCCGAGCGCCTCGATCATCGCGACCGCGAGGCCCATCTGCCGGCAGCTCGCGGCGACCTCCGCCCCGAGGAAGCCGCCGCCCACCACGGCGACGCGCGGCCGCTTCGCGAGCGCGTCGCGGATCGCGAGCGCGTCGCCGAGCGTGCGCAGGACGTGGACCCCCGCGAGCACGGGCTGCCCGGGCAGGCGGCGGGCCGCGGCGCCCGTCGCGATCACGAGGCCGTCGAAGGCGATCCGCTCGCCGCCCGCCAGCACGACCCGACGCCCGGCGGTGTCGAGCGAGGCGGCTCGCACGCCGAAGCGCCGCTCGGCGCCGAAGGCCTCCAGCCCGCCACGGGCCAGCGCGATCGCCTCCGGCTCCCACTCGCCGCGCAGGATCTCCTTCGAGAGCGGTGGCCGGTCGTAGGGCGCGTGCGGCTCGGCGCCGACCCAGACGAGACGCCCCTCGAAGCCGCGCTCGCGCAGCGCCTCCACGGCCCGCAGCCCCGCCAGGGAGGCACCGACCACGACGACCGTCCGCAGGGCCAAGGGCTAGTGCCCTGTCCCGGAAGTTCGCCTGCATTCGATCGCGGTGCACACCGAGCCGCCCGCGACGGCTCGAGACTTCGCCGGCGAACTTCCGACACCGGACACTAGACCCCCAGCTCCCCGGCCAGCTCGACGAACGAGGCGAGCGTGCGATGCGGCCTCCGGGAGCCGGTCCCGGGCGGAGCGGCGCCTGCGACCGGCGGCGCGACCCTCCCCTCGCGATCGATCCACACCGCGTGCAGCCCGAGCGCGAGGGCGCCGAGCACGTCGCAGTGGTAGTTGTCGCCGGCCATCAGGGTGGCGGCCGGATCGGCGCCGAGCGCGCCGAGGGCGTGACCGAAGTGGCGCGGGTCCGGCTTGCCAGCGCCGACCTCGCCCTCGATCGCGATCACGTCGAAGTAGCGCGCGAGGTCCCAGCGCTCGATCTTGGCGCGCTGCGCATCGGCCGCGCCGTTCGTCACGAGGCCCAGCGCGGGCGCGCACGCGCGCAGCCGCGCGAGCGCCTCGAGGGCACCGGGGAAGGGCGCGTAGGAGGCGTCGCGCAGGGCGGTGTAGAGGGCGGACACGTCGTCGGCGAGCCGCGGGTCCGGGCGCCCGAGCACGTCGAGCACGCGCCCGATCACCGCGCGCCGCGAGCCCGGCATGTCGAGCCGGCCCGTCCGGTGGCGCTCGTCGTCGGACCAGTACCAGTCGCTCGCCGCGGCGAGCGCGGCGCGCACGGCCGGCGCCGGCACGTCGCCGAGCCGCCCCGCCAGCTCGGCGGCGACGCGCGCCCAGGCCGCTTCGAGCCCGGCCTGGTTGTCGAGGATCGTGTCGTCGAGGTCGAGGAGCACGGCCTCGAGGGGCTGGCGGTTCCAGCGCAGCATGGGGCGCAAGGTAGCGGTACCGTCCCCGGGTGCCCGAGACCTCCGCGCCCCGCGTCGTGCTGCTGCGCTTCTCCGGCGAGATCGCCGTGAAGGCGCGGCCGACGCGCACGCGCTTCGAGCGCCAGCTCGTGCGCAACGTCGGCGACGCGGTGCGCAGCAGCGGGATCGCGGCACGCGTCTCGCGCACGCGCAACCGGATCCTGGTGGCGACCGAGGACCCCCGCGCGGCGGAGGTGCTGGCGCGCGTGTTCGGCGTGCAGTCGCTGTCGGTGGCGAGCGTGCACCCGGCCGAGAAGCTCGAGCAGGTCGTCGAGGCCGGGACCGCGCTCTTCCGGGACGCGGTGGCGGGCCGGCGCTTCGCGGTGCGCGCGCGCCGGGTGGGCGACCGCGCGAAGATCAAGCTCTCGGGGCGCGACGTCGAGCGGCTGCTCGGGGCCGCGCTGCTGCCGGGCGCCGCGGGCGTGGACCTCGGCAACCCCGAGGTGGTGGCGCGCGTCGAGCTGCACGAGGGGCAGGCGTACTTCTGCGCCGACGTGGTGAAGGGCCCGGGCGGGCTCCCGCTCGACGTCGAGGGCCGCGCGCTCGCCCTGCTCTCGGGCGGCTTCGACTCGGCGGTGGCCGCCTGGCAGATGCTGCGCCGCGGGGTGCGGCTCGACTACCTGTTCTGCAACCTCGGCGGCCGCGCGCACCAGCTCGGGACCCTGCGCGTGGCGCGCGTCCTGGCCGAGCACTGGTCCTACGGCGGGCGCCCGCACCTGCACGCGCTGGACTTCGACGCGGTGGCCGCCGACATCCGCGCGCGCACCCGCACCCGCTACTGGCAGGTGATCCTGAAGCGCCAGATGCTGCGCGCCGCCGAGCTCGTGGCGCGCGAGCGGGATCCCCACGGCGGCTCGGCCCCTCGCCAGGCCGACGCACTGGTGACGGGCGAGGCCGTCGGGCAGGTGTCCTCCCAGACCCTCCCCAACCTGGCCACGATCTCGCAGGCCACGCCGCTCCCGATCCTGCGCCCGCTGGTCGGCGCGAACAAGGACGACATCATCCGCGAGGCCGAGGCGATCGGCACGGCGGCGCTCTCGGCCGTGGTGGACGAGTACTGCGCGATGGTGCCGACGCGCCCCGCCACGGTGTCGCGGCTCGAGACGGTGCTGGCCGAGGAGGCGAAGCTCGACCCGGCGCTGCTCGAGCGCGCGGTGGCCGAGCGCGCCGTGCTCGACCTGCGTGCCCTCGGCCCCGAGGCGGACGCGATCCCCGAGCTCGAGATCGACGTGATCCCGGCCGACGCGGTCGTGATCGACCTGCGCTCGAAGGCGGCCTACGGCGGCTGGCACTGGCCCGGCGCGCTGCGCCTCGACCTCGATCACGCGCTCGCCGCCTACCGCTCCTTCTCGCGCGAGGGCCGCTACGTGCTCTACTGCGAGTTCGGCCTGAAGAGCGCGCACCTGGCCGAGCGGATGCGCGAGGCGGGGCTCGCGGCCTGGCACTTCCGGGGCGGGCTCCGGGCGCTCGCGGCGCACGCCCGGGCGCGCGGCGGGGCGGGGCCCGAGTGGCAGTGAGCGAGCGGCCCGGCCCGCCCGGGGGCCGGTCGGGTCCGCGGGTCTCGCTGCCGCGCAAGATGGCGATCGGGCTCGTGGCCGGCGCCGGGCTCGGGGTGGCGGCGCACCTGGCCGCCGCCGGCGAGCCCTGGCTCGACTCGCTGGTCGAAGGCTTCACCGATCCCGCCGGCCAGCTCTTCCTGCGCATGCTCTTCGCGCTGGTGATCCCGCTGATCGTGAGCGCGCTGCCCCTCGGTGTCGCCGGCCTCGGCGACCTTGGCCGGCTCGGGCGCCTGGGCCTGCGCACGCTCGCCTACACGGTCACGACCAGCGTGATCGCGGTGGTGCTCGGGGTCGCGCTCGTGAACCTGGTCGCGCCGGGCACCCGCGTGGAGGCGCGCGCAGCGGCGGAGGCCGCGGCGCCCGCCGCGGCGCCGGTCGCGGCGGGCGACGGCTTCGGCGTCGAGTTCTTCCTCGAGCTCGTGCCGAAGAACCCGATCGAGGCGATGGCCACCGGCGACATGCTGGCGGTGATGGTCTTCTCGCTCTTCCTCGGGATCGCGCTCGCCGCCACGCGCAGCGAGGGCGCGCGGCGTCTCGAGGGGGTGCTGGAGGGCGTCTACGACGTCGTGACGACGCTGCTCGGCTGGGTGATCCAGCTCGCGCCCTACGGGGTCGCGTGCCTGCTCTTCACCGCCACGGCGCGCATGGGCTTCGACGTGCTGCGCGACCTCGCCGCCTACGTGCTGGTCGTGCTCGCCGGGCTCGCGATCCAGCTCTTCGTCGTCTACTCGCTCGCGGTACGCTGCCTCGGGCGCATGCGGCCGCGCGATTTCTTCCGTGGCTCGCGCGAGGCCATGATCACCGCCTTCTCGACCGCCTCGAGCAACGCCACGCTGCCCACCGCGCTGCGCGTCGCCGAGCAGGAGCTCGCGCTCCCCGAGCACGTCCGGAACTTCGTCCTCACGATCGGCTCCACCACCAACCAGCACGGCACCGCCCTCTTCGAGGGCGTCACGGTGCTCTTCCTCGCCCAGGTGGCGGGCGTCGAGCTCACGATCGCGCAGCAGCTCGGGGTCTCGGCGATCTGCGTGCTCGGCGGGATCGGCACCGCCGGCGTGCCGGCGGGCTCGATCCCGGTGATCGCGATGATCCTCGGCATGGTGGGCATCCCGCCCGAGGCGATCGGCCTGGTGCTCGGCGTCGACCGCTTCCTCGACATGTGCCGCACCACGGTGAACGTGACCGGGGACCTGGCCGCCGCGGTGGTGGTCGCCCGCTACGAGCGCTGACAGGCTTGCCAGAAATAGCTTGACCGGATGGACGGCGCGTGGTGTTGTGCGCGCATGAGTGAGCCCGTGCTGTCGTCGCCTGGTGTCGAGAGGGTGATTCGCCGGCGGACCCGTC
>JAPSFT010000044.1 GCA_035063765.1 Deltaproteobacteria bacterium | reverse complement strand
CCCCTTCGCCGCCTGCCGCTGCGTGATCGCCGCCGTCAACGTCGTCTTGCCGTGGTCCACGTGACCGATCGTCCCCACGTTCACGTGCGGCTTCGTGCGCTCGAACTTCGCCTTGGCCATGCCTGTCTCGATCCTCCGGCTCGCCGGCGGTACCCGCCGCCCGGCCTGCTATCGGTTGACGATCTTCGCCGCGACGGCCGCGGGCACCGGCGCGTAGTGCGAGAACTGCATCGTGTAGGTGGCGCGGCCCTGCGTCATCGACCGCAGGCTGTTCACGTACCCGAACATCGCAGCGAGCGGCACCTCCGCGCGGATCACCTGCGCGCCGCCGCGCATCTCGAGGCCGGTGAGCTGCCCGCGCCGCCCGTTGAGATCCCCCTGGACGGGGCCCACGAAGTCGCCCGGCGTCACCACCTCGACCTTCATGATCGGCTCGAGCAGCACGGGATCGGCGCGGCGCATCGCCTCCTTCACCGCGAGCGAGCCCGCGACCTTGAAGGAGCGCTCGGACGAGTCGACGTCGTGGGCCTGGCCGTCGAGCAGCCGCACCCGGACGTCCACGACCGGGAAGCCGGCGAGCTCACCGCTCTGGAGCGCCTCCTCGCAGCCGTGCCGGACCGCCGGCACGAACTCCCGCGGGATCGGCGCACCCTTGGTGGCGTCCTCGAAGAGGAAGCCCTGGCCGGCCTCGTTGGGGCCGACCTCGACCGTCACCACGCCATAGTCGCCCGAGCCGCCGGTCTGCTTGATGTAGCGGCCCTCGGCGCGCACGGCCCGCGTGAGGGTCTCCTTGTAGGCGACCTGCGGCGGGCCCACGTTGGCGTCGACCTTGAACTCGCGCAGGAGGCGGTCGCAGATGATCTCGAGGTGCAGCTCGCCCATGCCGGCGATCAGGGTCTGCCCGGTCTCCGGGTCGGTGTGGACCCGGAACGAGGGGTCCTCCTGCGCCAGCCGGTCGAGGGACTCGCCGAGCCGCTCCATGTCAGCCTGGGTCTTCGGCTCGATCGCGATCGAGATCACCGGCTCCGGGAACTCCATGGGCTCGAGCGCGATCGGGTGGCGCGGGTCGCACAGCGTGTCGCCGGTCGACACCGTCTTGAGACCCACCACCGCCACGATGTCGCCGGCGAAGGCCTCCGGGATCTCCTGGCGCTTGTTGGCGTGCATCTGGAGCAGGCGGCCCACCCGCTCCTTGCGGTCGCGGCGCACGTTGAGGACTTGCTGGCCCGTCTCGATGCGCCCCGAGTAGACGCGCAGGTAGCCGAGGTGCCCGACGTGCTTGTCGGACATCAGCTTGAAGGCGAGCGCCGAGAACGGGGCGTTGTCGTCGGCCTTGCGCGTGCGCGGCTCGCCGCTGCGCGGATCCGTCCCCTCCACCGCGGGGACGTCGAGCGGCGACGGCAGGTAGGCGACCACGGCGTCGAGCAGCGGCTGGATGCCCTTGTTCTTGAACGCCGCGCCGCACAGCACCGGCACGAGCTGGAGCCGCAGCGTGGCCTCGCGCAGCGCCTTGCGGATCTGGTCGGGCGCGATCGCCTCCCCCTCGAGGTAGGCGGTGGTGAGCGCGTCGTCGCTCTCGGCCGCGGCTTCGAGCAGCCGCTCGCGCGCGCTCTCGACCGCGGGCTGCAGGTCGGGCGGGACCGGCCCTCGCTCGAAGCGGGCGCCGAGCTCGTCCTCCTGCCAGCGCACCGCCTGCTGCTCGACCAGGTCCACCACGCCCACGAAGCCGTCCTCGACCCCGAGCGGGAGCTGCACCGGCACCGGCCGCGCGCCGAGCCGGTCGCGCATCATCGCGAGGCAGCGCTCGAAGTCCGCGCCGACCCGGTCCATCTTGTTCACGAACGCGATGCGCGGCACCCGGTACTTGTCCGCCTGGCGCCAGACCGTCTCCGACTGCGGCTCGACCCCTGCGACCGCGTCGAAGACCGCGATCGCGCCGTCGAGCACCCGCAGCGAGCGCTCCACCTCGATGGTGAAGTCCACGTGTCCCGGCGTGTCGATGATGTTGACCCTGTGCTCGTTCCAGGAGCAGGTCGTCGCGGCCGACGTGATCGTGATGCCGCGCTCCTGCTCCTGCTCCATCCAGTCCATGGTCGCGGCGCCGTCGTGCACCTCGCCCATCTTGTAGTTGACGCCCGTGTAGAAGAGGATCCGCTCGGTGGTCGTCGTCTTCCCGGCGTCGATGTGCGCCATGATGCCGATGTTGCGCGTCCTCTCGAGCGGCGTCGTACGCGGCATACCCTGGCTCCGGGCGGCGTCCCTACGCCGTCCCTACCACCGGTAGTGGGCGAACGCCTTGTTGGCGTCGGCCATCCGGTGGGTGTCCTCCCGCTTCTTCACGGCCTCGCCGCGCTCGTTGGCGGCGTCGATCAGCTCGTCGGCGAGCTTCTCCTCCATGCTGCGCCCGCCGCGCGAGCGCGAGTACTGCACGAGCCAGCGCATCGCGAGCGAGGTGGCGCGCTCCGGGCGCACCTCGACCGGCACCTGGTAGGTGGCGCCGCCCACGCGGCGCGACTTCACCTCGATGCGCGGGCGCACGTTCTCGAGCGCGCGGCGGAACATCGCCAGCGGGTCGTTGCGGGTCTTGCTCTCGATGATCCCGAACGCGCCGTAGACGATGCTCTCGGCGGTGCTCTTCTTGCCGTCACGCATCACGATGTTCGTGAAGTACCCGAGCTGGCGGTCGCCATACTTCGGGTCGGCCTGGTGCCTGCGCTTCGGAACTTCTCGTCGCCGCGGCATCGTATGCTCCCTACTTGGGCTTCTTGGCGCCGTACTTGGACCGGCTCTGCTTGCGGTTCCCGACGCCCTGGGTGTCGAGCGTCCCGCGCACCACGTGGTAGCGGACGCCCGGCAGGTCCTTGACGCGCCCGCCCCGCACCAGCACCACCGAGTGCTCCTGGAGGTTGTGTCCTTCGCCGCCGATGTAGGCCCACACCTCGTTGCCGTTGGTGAGCCGCACGCGCGCCACCTTGCGCAGCGCCGAGTTCGGCTTCTTGGGCGTCTGGGTGCACACGCGCGTGCAGACGCCCCGCCGCATCGGCGAGCGGTCGAGGTCGGGCGACTTGCTCTTGCTGCGCGCGAGCGCGCGGCCCTTTCGCACCAGCTGCTGGATCGTCGGCATGCGCTCTCCGTTGGATCCCGTCGCGGCGTCTACACGCACGCGTGTTGTACGTCCGGGAGGTCGCGACGGCGCTCGCGGTGCCGCGGTGACCGGCCGCGCATGCTCCCGTGCGCGACCCCGGGTGGCTCCGACCCTGCCCGGCCGCGGGCCGGGTGGTCTCGGACGCCAGAGAAACCGCCCCCCTCTGCCCTCCCGGATGGCGAAGAGGCCGGAACACCGCAGGACGGGCTCGGGCGGGCTCTTCGCGGACACACGGGCGGGCCGCAGGAAGCGCGGCCTCGGTCGAAAATCCGCCGCACGATAGCGGCGATGGACCCCCTGTCAACCGGTTCACGAGCCGGCCCGGAACACCGTGCGCCGGAGCCTCCCGCGAGGCCACGCACCCGAGCGCGCATGGCCTCGCTAGCCCCCGCTCAGAGCGGAGACCCCTCCGGGGATGCGCTCGCCTCCTCGCTCGCGGCCGGCGCCGCCTGTGCGGGAGGCCGCACCTCGAGCTCCTGCACGTCGCCCACCCGGGCCACCAGCTCGGGCGGCGCGTCGATCTGGATCCCGATGTTCGCGTAGCGCGCCATCCCGGTCCCGGCCGGGATCAGCCGGCCCATGATCACGTTCTCCTTGAGCCCGTGGAGCCGGTCCGTCTTGCCCCAGATCGCCGCCTCGGTCAGCACCTTGGTGGTCTCCTGGAAGGAGGCCGCCGAGATGAACGACTCGGTCGAGAGCGAGGCCTTGGTGATCCCGAGCAGCAGCGGCTCCGCCGTGGCCTCGGCCTTGCCCTCGGCGCGCACCCGCGCGTTGGCGGCCTCGAAGAGGCTCTTCTCGACCTGCTCGCCGACCAGGAAGTCGGTGTCGCCGGCCTCCTTGATGCGCACGCGCCGGAGCATCTGGCGCACGATCGTCTCGATGTGCTTGTCGTTGATCTTGACGCCCTGCAGGCGGTAGACCTCCTGCACCTCGTCGACCAGGTACTTGGCCAGCTCCTTCACGCCCGAGATCCGCAGGATGTCGTGCGGGTTCGAGGAGCCGTCCATCAGCGCCTCGCCCGCCCGCACCCGGTCGCCCTCGTGCACTGCGATGTGCTTGCCCTTCGGGATCAGGTATTCCCGCGGCTCGCCGCCCTCGTCCGGCGTCACCAGCAGGCGCCGCTTGCCGCGCACGTCGGTGCCGAAGGACACCACGCCGTCGATCTCGGTGACGATCGCCGTCTCCTTCGGCTTGCGCGCCTCGAAGAGCTCCGCCACGCGCGGGAGCCCCCCGGTGATGTCCTTGGTCCGCGTGATCTCGCGCGGGATGCGCGCGACCACGTCGCCCGCCGCCACCGCGTCGCCGTCGGTGACGGCCAGGTAGGCACCCACCGGCATCAGCTTCTCGTGCAGCGTCTGGCCGTCCGCGTCGAGGATCGAGATGCGAGGCTGGAGCGACGGGTCCTTGGACTCGACGATCACCTTCGAGGCGAGGCCGGTGAACTCGTCCACCTGCTCCCGCATCGTGACACCCTCGGTGATGTCGCCGAAGCGCGCCGTGCCCTTCACCTCGGCCAGCAGCGGGTTCGCAAAGGGGTCCCACTCGAGGAGCATCGCGCCGGCCTTCACCGCCTCGCCGTCCGTCACGCGCACCCATGCGCCGTAGACGACCGGGTGCCGCTCGCGCTCGTGCCCGGTGGCGTCGTAGACCACGACCTCGCCGTGCCGGTTGCTCGCGATCTGGCGCCCCTGGCGGTCCTCCACCGTGCGCAGGTTCAGGTAGCGCGCCTCGCCCTCGCTGCGCGCCTCGGCGCTCGACTGCTCGGCGCGCCGTGTCGCCGTACCACCGATGTGGAAGGTGCGCATGGTGAGCTGCGTCCCCGGCTCGCCGATCGACTGTGCCGCGATCACCCCGACGGCCTCGCCCAGGTTCACCATCTCGCCGCGCGCCAGGTCGCGCCCGTAGCACAGCACGCACACGCCGAAGGGCGCCTCGCAGGTCAGCACCGAGCGGATCTTCACCCGCTCGATGCCGGCGTCCTCGATGCGCTGCACCTTCGCCTCGTCGACCTCTTCGCCCGCGCGCACGATCACCGCACGGTCGCGCGGATCCACCACGTCCTCGACCGTGACCCGGCCGAGGATGCGCTCGCCGATCGCCTCGATCACCTCGCCGCCCTCGACGAGCGGCCCCATCTCGAGGCCGTCGGTCGTCCCGCAGTCGGGCTGGCGGATGATCATGTCCTGGGCGACGTCCACGAGACGCCGCGTCAGGTAGCCCGAGTTGGCGGTCTTGAGCGCGGTGTCGGCGAGACCCTTGCGCGCGCCGTGCGTCGAGATGAAGTACTGGAGCACCGAGAGCCCCTCGCGGAAGTTCGAGGTGATCGGCGTCTCGATGATCTCGCCCGATGGCTTCGCCATGAGCCCGCGCATCCCGGCGAGCTGGCGCATCTGCTGCGCCGAGCCACGGGCGCCCGAGTCGGCCATCATGTAGATCGAGTTGAAGCTCGGCACGCGCACGTCGTTGCCGTCCGCGTCGCGCCGCACCTCGGTCCCGATGTTCTGCATCATCTGCGACGACACGCGTTCGGTCGCGTCCGCCCAGATGTCGATCACCTTGTTGTAGCGCTCGCCGTCGGTGATCAGGCCCTCCTGGTATTGCGCCTCGATCTCGCGGACCTGCTCGTTGGCGCCCCCGATGATCCGCTCCTTGTCGGCAGGGATCGTCATGTCGTCGACGCAGAACGAGATGCCGGCCTTGGTCGCGTACTGGTAGCCGAGCGTGCGCAGGCGGTCGGCCAGGATCACCGTGGCCTTGTTGCCGAGCCGGCGGTAGGCCTGGTCGATCAGCTCGCCGAGCGCCTTCTTGTCCATCACCTTGTTGATGATCTCGAAGGGGATCTCCGCGGGTACGATCTCGCGCAGCAGGATCCGGCCCGCCGTGCTCTCGACGCGCTTGCCGTCGATGCGAACCTCGATCCGCGCGTGCAGGTCGAGCGCGCCGCCGTCGAAGGCAGCGACCACCTCCATCGGGCTCGCAAAGCGCATGCCCTCCCCGCGCGCCCCGGGGCGCTCGCGGGTCATGTAGTAGCAGCCGAGCACGATGTCCTGCGTGGGGCCGATGATCGGCCGCCCGGTTGCCGGCGACAGGATGTTGTTGGTCGACATCATGAGGACGCGGGTCTCGATCTGCGCCTCGATCGAGAGCGGAACGTGTACGGCCATCTGGTCGCCGTCGAAGTCCGCGTTGTAGGCCGCGCACACGAGCGGGTGCAGCTGGATCGCCTTGCCGTCGATCAGCTGCGGCTCGAAGGCCTGGATGCCCAGCCGGTGCAGCGTCGGCGCCCGGTTCAGCATGACCGGGTGCTCGCGCACCACCTCGGCCAGGATGTCCCAGACCTCCGGGCGCTCCTTCTCGACCATCTTCTTGGCGGCCTTGATCGTCGTCACGTAGCCGCGCTGCTCGAGCTTCGAGTAGATGAAGGGCTTGAAGAGCTCGAGCGCCATGCGCGTCGGCAGCCCGCACTGGTGCAGGCGCAGCTCGGGCCCGACCACGATCACCGAGCGCCCGGAGTAGTCGACGCGCTTGCCGAGCAGGTTCTGGCGGAAGCGGCCCGACTTGCCCTTCAGCATGTCGGAGAGCGACTTGAGCGGCCGCTTCGAGGGGCCCGTGATCACGCGCCCGCGCCGGCCGTTGTCGAAGAGGGCGTCCACCGCCTCCTGCAGCATCCGCTTCTCGTTGCGGATGATGACCTCGGGCGCGTTCAGCTCCTGGAGGCGCTTGAGCCGGTTGTTGCGGTTGATCACGCGCCGGTAGAGGTCGTTCAGGTCGCTCGTCGCGAAGCGCCCGCCGTCGAGCGGCACCAGCGGCCGCAGGTCGGGCGGGAGCACGGGCACCACCTCGAGGATCATGTGCTCGGGGCGGTTCGTGGACTCGCGGAACGCGTCGAGCACCTTGAGGCGCTTGGCGATCTTCTTGCGCTTGGCCTCGCTGGTGGCCTCGCGCATCTCGCCGCGCAGGCGCTTGCACTCGCCCTCGACGTCGATCTTCGCGAGCAGCTCGCGCACGGCCTCGGCGCCGATCCCGACCTCGAAGGCGTCGCGGCCGTACTTCTCGCGCGCCTCGAGCAGCTTGTCGTCGCCCAGCAGCTCGCCGACCTCGAGGTCGGTCTCGCGCGGGTCGATCACGATGTACGACTCGAAGTAGAGCACGCGCTCGAGGTCGCGCAGCGACACCTCGAGGATGTTGCCGATCCGGCTCGGCAGCGACTTCAGGAACCAGATGTGGGCCACTGGCGTCGCCAGGGTGATGTGGCCCATGCGCTCCCGGCGCACCTTCGACTGGATCACCTCGACGCCGCACTTCTCGCACACGACGCCGCGGTGCTTCATGCGCTTGTACTTGCCGCAGTTGCACTCGTAGTCCTTCACGGGGCCGAAGATCTTCGCGCAGAAGAGCCCGTCCCGTTCCGGCTTGAAGGTGCGGTAGTTGATGGTCTCCGGCTTCTTGACCTCGCCGTGGGACCATTCGCGGATCTTGTCCGGAGAAGCGATCGAGATCCGGATGCTGTCGAAGGCGAGCGGGTCCTTCGGCTTCTCGAACAGGTTGTACAGGTCGCGCAAGAGGTTCACCTCCTCAGGTGAGCTGCTTGTCCTCGACGAGGTCGACGTCGAGGCCGAGGGCCATGAGCTCCTTGACGAGCACGTTGAAGCTCTCCGGCAGGCCGGGCTCGAGAGCGTGCTCGCCCTTCACGATCGACTCGTACATGCGGGTGCGCCCGCCCACGTCGTCCGACTTGACGGTGAGGAACTCCTGGAGCGCGAAGGCGGCGCCGTAGGCCTCCATCGCCCAGACCTCCATCTCGCCGAGCCGCTGGCCGCCGAACTGGGCCTTGCCGCCCAGCGGCTGCTGGGTGACCAGGCTGTACGGGCCGATCGAGCGGGCGTGGATCTTGTCGTCGGCGAGGTGGTGGAGCTTCAGCATGTAGAGCACACCGACCGTCACGTCGCCGTCGAAGGGCTCGCCGCTGCGCCCGTCGAAGAGCACCATCTGCCCGCTCGTCGGCACCTGCGCGCGCTCGAGCTCGCGCTTGATCTCGCCCTCGCCGGCGCCGTCGAAGACGGCGGTGGCGACGTGGACGCCGCTCGCCACGTCGCGGGCCAGCGACAGGATCGCCTCGTCGCCGGCACCGGCCAGGACGCGCGTGATGCCCGCGTCGTTGTAGAGCTCCTGGAGCTTCTTGCGCAGCTCGCCGACCTGCACCCCGCGCTGCTGTTCGAGCAGCTCCTGCACGTGCTGCCCGAGCCCGCGCGCGGCCCAGCCGAGGTGCGTCTCGAGGATCTGCCCCACGTTCATGCGCGAGGGCACGCCGAGCGGATTCAGCACGATGTCGACCGGCCGCCCGTCGGCCATGTAGGGCATGTCCTCCTCGGGGAGGATGCGCGAGATCACGCCCTTGTTGCCGTGGCGGCCGGCCATCTTGTCACCGACCGACAGCTTGCGCTTGATGGCCACGTAGACCTTGACCATCTTGAACACACCGGGCGGCAGCTCGTCGCCCTTCTTGAGCCGGGCGATCTTCTCGTCGAAGACCGTCTTGATCACGCCCGAGCGCTCTTCGATGTTCTGGAACACGCGCTCGACCTGGTCCTGGACCCGCGCGTCGCTGACCTGCACGTCCTTCCAGCGGCGCTGCGGGATCTGGGCCAGGATCTCGGCGGTCACCGTGTCGCCGGGGTTGAGCCACACCTCCTTGCGGCGCTCGTCGCCTACCCGGTTCGCGGCGCTCTTGCCCGTCAGCAGCTCGCGCACCCGGGCGAGCGCGCTCTCGCGGATGATGCGGACCTCGTCCTCCTGGTCCTTGCGCAGGCGGTCGATCTCCTGCTCTTCGATCGCGCGGGCACGCTCGTCCTTCTCGACGCCGCGGCGCGAGAAGACCTGCGCGCCGATCACGATCCCCGACACGCCGGGCGGAACGCGCAGCGAGGTGTCGCGCACGTCGCCCGCCTTCTCGCCGAAGATGGCGCGCAGCAGGCGCTCCTCGGGCGAGAGCTGGGTCTCCCCCTTCGGCGTGATCTTGCCGACCAGGATGTCGTCCGGATTGACCTCCGCGCCGATCCGCACGATCCCCGACTCGTCGAGGTCCTTGAGCGCCTCCTCGCCGACGTTCGGGATGTCGCGGGTGATCTCCTCCTTGCCGAGCTTGGTGTCGCGGGCGACGCACTCGAACTCCTCGATGTGCACCGAGGTGAACGAGTCGTCCTTGACCACCCGCTCGGCGATCAGGATCGAGTCCTCGAAGTTGTACCCGCCCCAGGGCATGAAGGCGACGACCATGTTGCAGCCGAGCGCCAGCTCCCCGCGCTCGGTGGCGGGGCCGTCGGCGATCACCTGCCCGCGCCGCACGCGGTCGCCCGGCGTCACGATCGGACGCTGGTTGATGCAGGTGTTCTGGTTGGAGCGCTGGTACTTGATCAGGTTGATGATGTCGACGTTCGAGCCGGTGCCGTCGTCCTCGTCGGGCTTGATCACGATGCGGCTCGCGTCCACCGACACCACCGCGCCGTCGCGCTTGGCGACCACGGTGACGCCCGAGTCGCGCGCCACCACCGCCTCCATGCCGGTCCCGACCAGCGGCGCCTGGGTGCGCAGCAGCGGCACGGCCTGGCGCTGCATGTTCGATCCCATCAGCGCGCGGTTGGCGTCGTCGTGCTCGAGGAAGGGGATCAGCGAGGCGGCCACCGACACCAACTGGTTCGGCGACACGTCCATCATGTCGATCTCTTCGCGCGGCGTCATCTGGAACTCACCGGCACGGCGCGCCTGCACGAGCTCGGCGAGGAAGCTCCCGTCCTCGGCGGTCACGGCGTTCGCCTGGGCGATCGCGAGCCGCTCCTCCTCGAGCGCCGACAGGTACTTGACCTCGTTGGTGACCTTGCCGTCGCGCACCACGCGGTACGGCGTCTCGATGAAGCCGTAGTCGTTGACGCGCGCGAAGGTCGAGAGCGACGCGATGAGCCCGATGTTCGGGCCTTCCGGCGTCTCGATCGGGCAGATCCGGCCGTAGTGGGTCGGGTGCACGTCGCGCACCTCGAAGCCCGCGCGCTCGCGGGTGAGCCCGCCCGGCCCGAGCGCCGACAGGCGCCGCTTGTGGGTCACCGCCGACAGCGGGTTGGTCTGGTCCATGAACTGCGAGAGCTGGCTCGAACCGAAGAACTCCTTGATCACCGCCGAGACGGGCTTGGAGTTGATCAGGTCGTGCGGCATCAGCGTCTCGATCTCCTGGAGCGACATGCGCTCCTTGATCGCGCGCTCCATGCGCACCAGCCCGATCCGGTACTGGTTCTCGAGCAGCTCGCCGACCACGCGCACGCGGCGGTTGCCGAGGTGGTCGATGTCGTCGATCCGCTTGCTGGGATCGGCACCGTTCTTGAGGTCCACCAGGTACTTGACGGCGGCGAGGATGTCGTCGCGGCGCAGGGTCGGAAGCTCGCGGAGCGGGATCTCCTCGGCGGGGGCGTTGGCGCCGTTCGGATGCCAGAGCGCCCGGGCGTCGGGATCGAAGGAGAGCTTGTGGTCCAGCTTGAGCCGGCCCACCCGCGAGAGGTCGTAGCGCTCGGGGTTGAAGAAGAGGTTGTGGAACAGGGTCTTCGCGGTGTCGAGCGTGGGCGGGTCGCCCGGGCGCAGGCGCTTGTAGATCTCGATGATCGCGCTGTCCTGCTCGGCGAGGCCGGCGGCGGCGTCGCGCTGCTCGCGCGGCTTGTCGGCGAGCAGGGTGTCGCGCATCGACGTCCCGGTCAGCACCGGGTCGAGATAGAGCACCCGGAACTCGTGGATGTTGCGGGCCAGGAACTGGTCCAGGTGGGCCTGGGTGAGCTCCTCGTTGCACTCGATGATGACCTCGCCGGTCTCCTCGTCGACGAGGTCGACCGGCGACACGCGCTTGACGTTGTCCTCCCGGACCAGGTCGTCGACACCGATCGGGATCCACTCGAGGCCGGCTTCCGCCATCCGGCGCAACGTGGCCTTGTTGAACTTGCGGTCCTTGCGCAGCAGCAGGTTGCCGGCCTCGTCCTTCACGTCGGCCGTGGCGCGCTGTCCCTCGAGGAGCTCCGGGACCACCCGCTTCAGGTAGCGCGGCTTCTTGCCGTCGAGCTCGCTGCGGATCGTCTCGGGCTTGTAGAAGTGGTCGAGCAGCTCCTCGGTCGTGTAGCCGAGCGCCTTCAGCAGCACCGTCGCGAAGATCTTGCGGCGGCGGTCGATACGGGCGTAGAGCAGGTCCTTGTGGTCGAACTCGAGGTCGAGCCACGAGCCGCGGTAGGGGATCACGCGGCACGAGAAGATCTTCTTGCCGGCGGCACTGACCGTCGACGAGGTGGTGGTGTCGAAGAAGATGCCGGGCGAGCGGTGCAGCTGCGAGACGATCACGCGCTCGGTGCCGTTGATGATGAAGGTGCCGTTGTCGGTCATGATCGGGATCTCCCCGAAGTAGACCTCCTGCTCCTTCACGTCGCGGATCGTCTGCGAGCCCTCGGCGTCGTCCCATGCCACGAGCCGGATCGTCACCTTGAAGGGCGCGGCATAGGTCATGCCGCGCTGCAGGCACTCCTGGACGTCGTACTTCGGCTCCTCGAGCACGTAGCCGACGAACTCGAGCGACGCGGTGTCGTTGAAGTCCTTGATCGGGAAGATCGAGTGGAAGACCGCCTGCAGGCCCGTGTTCTCACGCTTCTCCAGCTCGATCTGCGTCTGGAGGAAACGCTCGAAGGACTGCTTCTGGATCTCGATCAGGTTGGGGATCTCGAGGATCCCGGGGATCTTCGAGAAGTTCTTGCGAACCCGGGGTGCATTCTCGGAGAACTGGATCTCGGTCACGCTCGGTGTGCCCTCCAGACGGAGTGGATGGCTGCGGCAGGAGACGCGGGCGCCGGGCGCCCGTCGCGCGTCGGGCCGCGACGGATGGCCGGCACGCCGCGGCGCTCCGGCGGAGCCCCGCCGGCGCGCCGCGCACGCCGGCGGGCCAGGAATCCGCTACTTGACGTCGACCTGGCCGCCCGCCGCCTCGACCTGGGCCTTGATCTTCGCGGCCTCGTCCTTGGAGACGCCTTCCTTGATCGGCTTCGGTGCGCCCTCGACGAGGTCCTTGGCCTCCTTGAGGCCAAGGCCCGTGATCGCGCGCACCTCCTTGATGACCTGGATCTTCTTGTCGCCCGCACTGAGGAGGATCGCGTCGAACTCGGTCTTCTCCTCGGCCGGCGCGGCGGCCGCAGCGCCCGGGCCGGCCGCGGCTGCCACCGCCACCGGCGCGGCGGCGGAGACGCCCCACTTCTCCTCGAGCAGCTTCGCCAGCTCGGCGGCCTCCATCACCGTGAGGCTCGAGAGCGTGTCGACGATCGTGTTGAGATCAGCAGCCATGACTGTTGGACCTTTCCTTCGAGTCGTGCCGCCGGGCCTCCCGCGGCCCGGCGCAGTGGATCGGAGCGGTCTCCCGCTCCGGAGCAGCGATCAGGAGGCGCCCGCCGCCTCCTCGAGACTCTTCTGGCGCGCGGCCAGGAGCCGCGCCAGCTGCCCGGCAGGCGCGGCGAGCACGCCGGCCACCTTCGTGGCCGGTGCCTGGATCAGGCCGACGAGCTTGGCGCGCAGCTCGTCGAGCGAGGGCAGCGTCGCAAGCGTCGCGATCTCGGCGGCGCCGAGCGGATGCCCGTCCATCACGCCGCCGCGCAGCTTGAAGACCTCGTGGTCCCTGGCGTAGTCGACCAGCACCTTGGCGAGCCGCGCCGGGTCACCGAACGAGAAGGCCAGCGCGGTCGGGCCCTTCAGGTGCCCGGCGAGCGCCTCGCCGTCGGCGCCCAGGGCGGCCCGCCGCACCAGCGTGTTCTTCGTCACGCGATACTCGAAGTCGGCGCCGCCGGCGGCCCGCAGCTTGGCGCGCAGCGCGTCCACCGCCGCGACCGTGAGGCCGCGGTACTCGGCGACGAACACACTGCTGGCCCGCGAGAACCGCTCCTGCAGCTCCGCGACCTCGGTCTCCTTCTGCGCGCGCGTCAGCACGGCTCGCTCCTCCTCACGCCGCCTTGGTCACTGCCACGGAGGCCGGGTCGATCCGTACGCCGGCGCCCATCGTGGTGGAGAGGGTGATCTTCTTGAGATAGGTGCCCTTCGCCGCCGAGGGCTTGGCGCGGACCAGGGCGTCGATCAGCGCCGTCGCGTTCTCGACCAGCTGCTCCGCGCTGAACGACTTCTTGCCCACCGCGACGTGGACGATGCCGGCCTTCTCGACCCGGTACTCGACCTTGCCGCCCTTCTGCTCCGCCACCGCCTGCGCGACGTTCATCGTGACGGTGCCGAGCTTCGGGTTGGGCATGAGCCCGCGCGGGCCGAGCACGCGCCCGAGCCGCCCCACCACGCCCATCATGTCGGGCGTCGCGATCACGCGGTCGAAGTCGAGCCAGCTCTCGTCGGTGATCTTCTTGGCCAGGTCGTCGGCGCCCACGAAGTCGGCGCCCGCCTCGCGCGCCTCCTTCTCCTTCTCGCCCTTGGCAAAGACCAGGATGCGCACGGTCTTGCCCGTGCCGTGCGGCAGGACGATGCCGCCGCGCACCATCTGGTCCGCGTGCTTGGGGTCGACACCGAGGTTCACCGCGAGGTCGACGCTCTCGTCGAACTTGGTGGTCGGGGCGGCCTTCAGGATGTCCACGGCCTCGCGCAGCGGGTACGCCCGCGTGCGGTCGACCGCGGCCAGCGACGCCTTCATCCGCTTGCTCTGCGGCATCAGCCCTCCACCACGTCGAGGCCCATCGAGCGGGCCGTCCCGGCGACGATGTTCATCGCGGCATCGATGTCGTTGGCATTGAGATCCGGCAGCTTGAGCTGCGCGATCTCCCGTACCTGTGCCTTCGTGACGGTGCCGACCTTGGTGCGGTTGGGCTCGCCCGAGCCCTTCTCGACCTTCGCGGCCTTCTTGAGCAGGACCGCGGCCGGCGGCGTCTTCAGCTCGAAGGTGAAGCTGCGATCGGCGTAGATCGTGATCAGCGCCGGAATGATCAGCCCCTGCTTGTCCTGCGTGCGTGCGTTGAACGCCTTGCAGAACTCCATGATGTTGACGCCGTGCTGGCCGAGCGCGGGGCCCACCGGGGGCGCGGGGTTGGCCGCACCGGCGGGGCACTGCAGCTTCACGATCGCGACGACCTTCTTTGCCACTTGCGCCCTTCTCCGTTCCGTCTCGTCCTGGCCCGTCCCGGCTCGCCGGGCTCATCCGCTGCAAGCGCGCGGGATGCAAGGGCAGCGGCGGCGTGCCCGCCGTCCGTAGCGATCGCGCGCCGTTACGCCTTCTCGAGCTGCGTGTAGTCGAGCTCCACCGGGGTGGCCCGGCCGAAGACCTGCACCATGACCCGGACCTTCTCCTTGTCCGGGCGGACCTCGTCGACGAAGCCCTGGAAGTTCGCGAACGGGCCGCTCGTCACGCGCACGTTCTCGCCCTCCTCGAACTTGATCTTGGGCTTGGGCTTGACCGCGCCTTCCTTGATCTGCGCGGTCATGCGCGCCACTTCGTCGTCGGAGATCGGGGTGGGCTTGTTGCCGCCGCCTCCGACGAAGCCGGTGATGCGCGGGGTGCCCCGCACGATGTGCCAGGTCTCGTCGTTGAGGACCATCCGGACGAGGATGTAGCCGGGGAAGAACTTGCGCTTCGAGGTGCGCTTCTCCCCCTTCACGACCTCGACCACCTGCTCCTCCGGGATCAGGATCTCGTCGAAGAGGCCTTCCTTGCCCTTCAGCCGCGCGGCCTCGAGCAGGCCCTGCTTCGCCTTCTGCTCGTGCCCCGAGTACGTGTGCACGATGTACCAGCGCTTCTCCGCGGGCGGCGCGGGTGCCGGCCGGCTCTCCGCCGGCCGGTCCTGCTCCTCCCGGGGCCCGGAAGGCAGCGGCGGCGTCTCTTCGCTCACGGCAGCACCTTCCCCACGCCCCAGGCGAGGACCATGTCCACCACCCCGAGCACCAGCGTGATCACACCGACGACCACGATCACGCCGACCGTGCCCGCAACCGCCTCCTTGCGCTGCGGGAAGGTGACCTTCCGCAGCTCGGCCAGGACGTCCTCGAGGTAGCCCCGGGTGGCCTGTACCCACCCCCCGGAGGCCGACTCCCGCTCTACGACGTCCTTGGCCATCTCATCTCCGTGGCAGGCGCGGAGGGACTCGAACCCCCAACCCCCGGATTTGGAGTCCGGTGCACTACCAGTTGTGCTACGCGCCTAGAATCGCTTCGACCCCTGCCACCTCTACTCGACGATCTCGGCGACGACGCCCGCACCCACCGTGCGGCCGCCCTCGCGGATCGCGAAGCGCAGCTCCTTGTCCATCGCGATCGGCGTGATGAGATTCACCACCATCTCGATGTTG
>JAPSFT010000043.1 GCA_035063765.1 Deltaproteobacteria bacterium | reverse complement strand
CCGCTCGCAAGGCGCGCGACCGAGCCATGGCCGTCGCCATGGGGAGGGAGCGCAACGCTGCGAGCGGCCCGTCGCCGCGATCGAATGCAGGCGAACTTCCGAGACAGGGCACTAGATGGCGTCGCGCCGGCTCGAGCGCGTGGGAGAGCAGCTGCGCGGGGAGATCGCCCGCGTGCTCCGCGAGGAGGTCGGCGACCCCCGCGTCGGGCTCGTGACGATCCTGCGCGTCGACGTGTCCCCGGACCTGCGCAACGCGCTGGTCTTCTGGAGCCGGATCGAGCGGCCGGGCGCGGCCGCGCTCGAGGAGGTCGCCCACGGGCTCGAGTCCGCGGCGCCCTTCGTGCGCCGGCGGCTCGCGCGCGAGCTGCCGCTCAAGCGCATGCCCGAGCTGCGCTTCCGCCACGATCCCGGCATCGAGCTCGGCGACCGTACCCTGTCGCTCCTGCGCGAGCTGCGCGATGAGTAGGCGCCGGCGCGACGACGAGCGCCCCGGGCCGAGCGGCTTCCTGGTCGTGGACAAGCCCGCGGGCTGGACCTCGCACGACGTCGTCGACGCGGCGCGCCGCTGGTTCGGCACCCGCCGCGTGGGGCACCTCGGCACGCTCGACCCGCAGGCCACCGGCGTGCTCCCGCTCGCCGTGCGCGACGCGACCAAGCTGATCCCGTTCGTGGCCTCGGACCCGAAGGCCTACCGCGGCGCGATCCGGCTCGGCGCCGAGACCGACACCCTCGACGGCGACGGGCGGATCGTGCGGCGCAGCGAGGCCGCGCCGCCGGACGAGGCGGCGGTGCGGAGCGCGCTCGCGGGCTTCGTCGGCGAGCACGAGCAGGTGCCGCCCATGTACAGCGCCGTGAAGCAGGGCGGGGTGCCGCTCTACCGGCTCGCCCGGCGCGGCGAGGAGGTCGAGCGCGCCCCGCGCCGGGTGCGGATCGACTCCTTCGAGCTCGTCTCGTACACCCCGCCCGAGGTGGCCGTGGAGGTCGTGTGCTCGCCCGGGACCTACGTCCGCGTGCTGGCGGCCGAGCTCGGGCAGCGGCTCGGCTGCGGCGCGTACCTCCAATCGCTGTGCCGGCTGCGCAGCGGGCCCTTCGAGCTGGCCCAGGCCGCGCCCGTCGAGGTGCTCGAGGCCGAGGCGGAGCGCGGGGCGATCGAGGCGCGCCTCGTGCGGCCGGCGGCCGCGCTCGGCCTGCCCGCGATCAAGCTCGGCCCCGACGACGCCCGCCGCGTGCTGCACGGGGGTGCCTTGCCGCAGGGTGGGACGCCGCGGGCGCCCGGCGAGCGGGTCGCGGCGCTCGATCCCACGGGGGCCCTGCTCGCGATCCTCGAGGTCGGGCCGGACCGCCGGCTCGAGCCGCTGCGCGTGCTCGCTCACCTTGCTGCGCATCGGTGACTTTGGTAACCCTCCGCCCCGATCCACCAAGAGAAACCAGAGGCTCCCTTGATCGCAGCGCAGCAGAAGCGGACCGTCATCGACGGCCATCGCCGCCACGAGACCGACACCGGCTCCACGGAGGTCCAGGTGGCGCTCCTGACCGGGCGGATCAACGAGCTCTCCGAGCACTTCAAGACCCACAAGAAGGACCATCATTCGCGCCGCGGCCTGCTCCGGATCGTGAGCCAGCGCCGCAGGCTGCTCGACTATCTGCGCCGCAGCGAGCCGGCGCGCTACCAGGAGTTGATCCAGCGACTCGGCCTCCGGCGTTAGCCGGGCCGCTGCAGCCGTCCCCGAGATCCGCGGGCGGCTTCGTTCCGACGCCGACGACAAGCCCGAGGCGGACCGACCGCGGGTCGGGCCAGCCGGGCCGGTCGGGGTGTGGGAGTCAGTCATTCGCGAAGCCTCGAGCCCGGCGCAGCCGGGCGGCCCGCCGCTCGGAGGGGCTTCGCGCATCCCTGATCCCGCATCCCGCCTCCCCGCGGCTCCTCCCCTGCACCGCCTGCAGGCACACATGGCCGGCCGGATCCCCATCCGACCATTCGGCCGCCGTGAGGAGAACCGATCGACATGGCTTCCTACTGGTTCCAGCCCCATTCCGTGACCTTCGACGTCGGCGGGCGTCCGATGACGCTCGAGACCGGCCGCATGGCCAAGCAGGCGACCGGCGCCGCGGTAGTGACCTACGGCGACACCGTCGTGCTCGTCACCTGCGTCACCGCGAAGGCGCGCGAGGGCATCGACTTCCTGCCGCTCACCGTCGACTTCGTCGAGAAGACCTCGGCGGCCGGCAAGATCCCGGGCGGCTTCTTCAAGCGCGAGGGCCGGCTCTCGGACCGCGAGGTGCTGGTCTCGCGCTTCATCGACCGCTCGGTGCGGCCGCTCTTCGCCGACGGCTGGCGCGAGGAGACCCAGATCACCGCGACGGTGCTCTCGGCCGACCGCGAGAACGCGCCGGACCTGCCGGCCTTCGTCGGCGCCTCGGCGGCGCTGCACCTGTCCGACGCGCCCTTCCTCGGCCCGATCGGCGCGGTGCGGATCGGCCGCGTGGACGGCAAGTGGGTGATCAACCCGCTGAAGTCGCAGATGGAGGCGAGCGACGTCGAGCTGGTCGTGGCCGGCAGCCGCCAGGCGCTGGTGATGGTCGAGGGCGGCGCCAAGCAGGTGCGCGAGGCGGAGATCCTCGAGGCCCTGCGCTTCGGGCACGCCGAGCTCGTGAAGCAGCTCGAGCCCCAGGAGGAGCTGCGCCGCCTGGCCGGCAAGCCCAAGCGCGACCCCGCGCCGGGGCCCGACACCACGGCGCTCGCGCAGCGCGTCACGGCGCTCGCGGGCGGCCCGCTCGCGGAGGCGGTCCGCATCCAGGAGAAGAAGGCCCGCTACACGGCGATCGCCGAGATCGAGAAGCGCGCCGTCGAGCAGCTGGCCGAGGAGTATCGCCAGGCGCCGGCGAAGCTCGACACGCTGGCGGCCGTCGAGGAGCGGCGCGCCGGGCTGCAGAGCCTCGTGTCGCAGAGCAAGAACCTCCTCCACGACATGCGCTCGCAGCTCATGCGCGAGCGCATCCTCTCGGAGGGGACGCGCATCGACGGGCGCGGGCCGGCGGACATCCGCCCGATCGCCTGCGAGCTGCGCGTGGTGCCGCGCGTGCACGGCATCGCGCTCTTCACCCGTGGCGAGACCCAGGCGCTCGTCTCCGCCACCCTGGGCAGCGCCTCCGACACGCAGCTGATCGACGCGCTCACCGAGCGCTACGAGAAGTCGTTCATGCTGCACTACAACTTCCCGCCCTTCTCGGTGGGCGAGGCGCGGCCGCTGCGCGGCCCGGGCCGGCGCGAGGTGGGCCACGGCAACCTGGCCGAGCGCGCGATCCAGGCCGTGCTGCCCTCGCAGGAGGACTTCCCCTACACCGTGCGCGTGGTCTCCGAGACCCTCGAGTCGAACGGCTCCTCCTCGATGGCGACGGTGTGCGGCGCCACGCTCGCGCTCATGGACGGCGGCGTGCCGATCGCGGCGCCGGTCGCCGGCATCGCGATGGGGCTCATCGAGGAAGGCGACCGGGTCGCGATCCTCTCGGACATCCTCGGCGACGAGGACCACCTGGGCGACATGGACTTCAAGGTGGCGGGTACGCGCGAGGGCGTGACCGCCGTGCAGATGGACATCAAGGTGCGCTCGGTCGACTGGTCGGTGATGGAGCGCGCGCTCGAGCAGGCGCGCCAGGGCCGGCTGCACATCCTCGACCGCATGGAGGCCGAGACGGCCGACGTGCTCGGCGGGCAGTTCCGCCACCGCACGGAGCTGGCCGCCCACGCGCCGCGCATGGCCCAGCTCTGGATCAAGCCCGATCGCATCCGCGACGTCATCGGCCCCGGCGGCCGCGTGATCCGCGCGATCCAGGACGCGACCGGCGTCAAGATCGACGTCGAGGACACCGGGCAGGTGCGGATCTTCGCCCCGGACGGCCCGAACCTCGACCGCGCGCGCGCGATGGTGGAGGAGCTCACCCAGGAGGCCGAGCTCGGGCGCGTGTACCTGGGCAAGGTCAAGCGCATCACGGACTTCGGCGCCTTCGTCGAGATCTTCCCGGGCACCGACGGGATGATCCACATCAGCCATCTCGCCGAGGGCCGCGTCGAGCGCGTGACCGACGTGGTGCAGGAGGGCGACGAGGTGCTCGCGAAGTGCGTCGACATCGACCCGAGCGGGCGCATCCGGCTCTCGCGCAAGGAGGCGCTGGCGGATCTCGCCGCGCAGGCCGAGGCTGGGGAGGCGCCCGCGGAGGGCTGAGGGAGGGACGTGGCCCGGGGCGGATCGCCTCGCTCGACGCCGGTGGGTGCGGCGCGCGGCCGGGAGGGGCGCCGCGCCGTGCGCGTGCGCGTCGTGCGGCTGCCCGGCGCCGGGGACCTGCCGCTTCCCTTCTACGCGAGCGCCGGCGCGGCCGGGGCCGACCTGGCCGCCGCCGTGGACGGGGAGCTCGTGATCGAGCCGGGCGCGCGCGCGCTGGTGCCGACGGGTCTCGCGATCGAGCTGCCGCCGGGCTACGAGGCCCAGGTGCGGCCGCGCAGCGGGCTCGCGCTCCGCTACGGGGTGCTGCTGCCGAACGCCCCGGGCACGATCGACGCCGACTATCGCGGCGAGCTCTCGGTGATCCTGCTGAACGCCGGCAAGGAGCCCTTCACCGTGAAGCGCGGCGACCGCATCGCGCAGCTCGTGGTGGCGCCGGCCACGCGGGTGCACTGGGAGGCCGCGGACCGGCTCGGCGAGACGCCGCGCGGTGCGGGCGGCTTCGGCCACAGCGGCCACGGCGCCCCGCGCGAGGAGGATCCCGCGTGAGCTCTCCGGGTCACGAGCCGCGGAGCCCTCTGGGTCCTCTCGAGCGGAGCGCCCGGGAGCGCCGGCCGTGAGCTCGCTCGAGCGCCCGAGCGAGCGCTCCGGAGCCGGGAGCGAGCCGGTCCACCCGCTGCCGCCCTCGCCGGGGCCGCCCGTCCGGCCTCCCTCGAAGCACCGCGAGCTCGGGCTGCGCCTGCTGACCGCCGCGGTCCTCGTGCCCGGTGTGCTCTGGATGATCGCGCAGGGTGGCTTCTGGGTGCTCGGCACCGTCGTCGCCATCGTCCTGCTCGGGATCCGCGAGCTCTACCAGCTCCTCGAGGCCAAGGGCGCCCAGCCGCTCTGGGGCTTCGGGATGGCGGCCGGCGGCCTGCTGCCGGTGGTCGGCTACTTCGGCAACGAGTACCACGCGACGATCCTGATGACGGCCTCGCTGCTGGCCTTCATGGTCGTGCAGGTCGGCAAGGCCCAGATCAGCCAGGCGCTGGCCTCGATCTCGGGCACCTTCTTCGGCGTCTTCTACGTGGGCTGGCTGCTCACCCACGCGGTCACCCTGCGCAACTTCCAGAGCGTGGTCGGCGCCAAGTGGGGCGCCGACGCGGCTGCGCTCTACGACCCGGACGCCGGCGCCTTCTTCCTGGTGTTCTGCCTCTCGGCCGTGGTGCTCTGCGACACGGGCGCCTACTTCGCGGGCCGTGCCTGGGGGCGGCACAAGCTCGCGCCGAAGGTGAGCCCCGGGAAGACCGTCGAAGGGGCGCTCGGTGGCGTCACGCTCGGGACGGCCGGCGGGCTCGTCTGCAAGGGCCTCTTCGACCTGCTCTGGCCGGAGCTCTCGGCGGGTCTCTCGTGGGGGCTCGCGGCGGCGCTTGCGTTCGTCTGCGCGGTGGCCGGCATGGTGGGCGATCTCGTCGAGTCGCTGCTCAAACGCGACGCGGCGCTGAAGGACGCCGGCAGCCTGCTGCCGGGCATGGGGGGAGTCCTCGATCGGATCGACTCCGCGCTGCTCGCGATCCCGGTCCTGTACTACCTTCTGCTCGGCCACACCTACCTCAGTGCGGGCTTCCGATGATCGAGCGCTACACACGGCCCGAGATGGGCGCGGTCTGGACCGAGGAGGCGCGCTACCGCGCCTGGCTGCGGGTCGAGATCGCGGTCTGCGAGGTGCTCGCCGAGCGCGGCGTGGTGCCGGCCGCGGCGCTCGCGACGATCCGCGAGCGTGCCCGCTTCGAGGTCGGGCGCGTCGAGGAGATCGAGCGCAGCGTGCGCCACGACGTGATCGCGTTCCTCACGAACGTGGCCGAGCACGTCGGGCCCGACGCGCGCTGGATCCACTACGGGATGACCTCGAGCGACGTGATCGACACGGCGCTCGCGCTCCAGATCCGCGAGGCCGGCGATCTCCTGCTCGCGGGCGTGGACCGCGCGCTGGCCGCCCTGCGCGCCCGCGCGCTCGAGCACCGCCACACGCCGATCGTCGGGCGCACCCACGGCGTGCACGCCGAGCCCACCACCTTCGGCCTGAAGCTCCTGGTGCTCCACGAGGCGCTGCGCCGCGGGCGGGCGCGGCTGGCGCGCGCGATCGACGAGGCCGCGGTCGGCAAGGTCTCCGGGGCCGTCGGCACCTTCGCCCACCTCGACCCGGCCGTGGAGGAGGCCGTCTGCGCGCGCCTCGGGATCGGCTTCGAGCCGGCCTCGACCCAGGTGGTGCAGCGCGACCGCCACGCCGCCTACGTGCAGGCGCTGGCGCTCCTGGCCGCCACGATCGAGCAGGCGGCCGTCGAGTTCCGGCACCTGGCCCGCACCGAGGTGCGCGAGGTGGAGGAGGAGTTCGGCCGGGGGCAGAAGGGCTCCTCGGCGATGCCCCACAAGCGCAACCCCTGGCGCTTCGAGAACCTGTCGGGCCTGGCGCGGGTCGTGCGCGGGTACGCGCTGAGCGCGCTCGAGAACCTGGCACTCTGGCACGAGCGCGACATCTCGAACTCGTCGGCCGAGCGCGTGGTGCTGCCGGACGCCTCGATCGCGGTCGACTTCATGCTGCAGCGCTTCGCCGGGCTGGTGGAGGGCCTGCGCGTGTACCCGGAGCGGATGCGGGAGAACCTCGAGTCCTCGCGCGGACTGGTCTTCAGCGGGACGCTGCTCCTCGCGCTCGCCGGGAAGGGCCTCTCGCGCGAGGACGCCTACCGCCTCGTGCAGGGCCACGCGATGGACACCTGGGAGAAGGGCGGGGCGTTCCGGGACCGCATCCTCGCCGACCCCGAGATCGCGCGCGTGCTCACGAAGGAGGAGATCGAGCGCGCCTTCGACCTCGACGCCGCCCTGCGCAACGTGGACGCGATCTTCGCGCGGGCGCTCGGGGAGGACGCGTGAAGGCGGTCGTCTGCGTCACGCTCAAGGCCGACGTGCTCGACCCCCAGGGCCGCGCGATCCAGCGCGCCTGCGCGGCGCTCGGCTACGACGCCGTCGCCGGCGTGCGCCAGGGCAAGCACTTCGAGGTGGAGCTCGCGACGGACGACCGCGCCCTGGCCGAGCGGCTCGCGCGCGAGCTGTGCGAGAAGCTGCTCGCGAATCCGGTGATCGAGGACTGGCGGATCGAGCGCATCGAAGGCTGACCGCCGCAACCCCGTCGGAGGTTCCCCCCGTTGCCGATCGACTCCGCGCTGCTCCGCGCGCAGTGCGCGCGCACGCTGGAGCGCACCGACCTCCCGGGGCTCGGCCGCAAGCTCGAAGGCAAGGTGCGCGATTCCTACGTCCGGGACGGCCGGCGCACGATCGTCGCGACCGACCGCATCTCGGCCTTCGACCGCGTGCTCGGCACGATCCCCTTCAAGGGCCAGGTGCTGAACCAGCTCGCGGCGTTCTGGTTCGAGCGCACCCGCGAGATCGCGCCCAACCACGTGCTCGCGGTGCCCGACCCGAACGTGACGGTCGGCCGCGAGTGCGCGCTGGTCCCGATCGAGTTCGTCGTGCGCGGCTACCTCACCGGCGTGACCGGCACCTCGATCTGGACCGCCTACGCGCGCGGCGAGCGCGTCTACTGCGGCCACCGCCTGCCCGAGGGCCTGCGCCAGCACGAGCGGCTGCCCGAGCCCCTGCTGACTCCGACGACCAAGGCCGCGCACGGGGCCCACGACGAGCTGAGCTCGCGCGACGCCGCGATCGCGAGCGGCGCGATCCGCGCCGAGCTCTACGACCGCGCCGAGGCGATGGTGCTCGGGCTCTTCGCCGAGGGCCAGCAGTGGGCGGAGAAGCAGGGCCTGATCCTGGTCGACACGAAGTACGAGCTCGGCATCGACCCCGAGGGCCGGCTCGTCGTGATCGACGAGATCCACACGCCCGACTCGTCCCGCTACTGGTACCGGGACGGCTACGAGCAGGCGATGGCGGCGGGCCGCGATCCCAAGGCGATGGACAAGGAGTACGTGCGCCGCTGGCTGGCCGAGCGCGGCTACCGGGGCGACGGCCCGCCCCCGCCGCTCCCGGAGGAGGTGCGCTGCGAGGCGGCGCGCCGCTACGTCGAGACCTACGAGCGGATCACCGGGGAGGCCTTCGTGCCCGACGTCGAGCCGCCGCTCGAGCGGATCCGCCGCAACCTCGGTCTCTGAGAGGAGGGAGCGCGCCCGCCGTGTTCGCCGTCATCCAGTTCCCGGGCTCCAACGACGATCGCGACATGCGCTTCGCGCTGAAGAGCGCGCTCGCGCTCGACGCGCGCCTGGTCTGGCACCAGGAGCCGGAGCTGCCGGCCGCCACCCGCGCCGTCCTGCTGCCCGGCGGCTTCTCCTACGGCGACTACCTGCGCTGCGGCGCGATGGCGCGCTTCTCGCCGGTGATGGCGGCCGTGCGCCGCTTCGCCGAGGCCGGCGGCCCGGTGCTCGGCACCTGCAACGGCTTCCAGGTGCTCTGCGAGGCCGGTCTCCTGCCCGGGGCGCTGCTGCGCAACCACGACCTCGACTTCGTGTGCGCCTGGCAGCCGGTGCGCGTCGAGCAGGCGGCGGCGCCCTTCACCTCGCGCGCCCGCGTGGGCCAGGTGCTGCGCATCCCGATCAAGCACGGCGAGGGCCGCTACGTCGTGGCGCCCGCCGAGCTCGAGCGGCTCACGGCGGCGGGCCAGGTGGTGCTGCGCTACTGCGACGCGGAGGGCGCGGTCACCGCCGCTGCGAACCCGAACGGGTCGGCCGGCAACGTGGCCGGCGTGCGCAACGCGGCCGGCAACGTGATGGGGCTGATGCCCCATCCCGAGCACGCGGTGGAGGCGCTGACCGGCGGGACCGACGGCCTCCTGATCCTGGGCTCGCTGGCCGACGCCGTGGCCGGCGGGCGGGCGCGATGAGCGCCGAGCGCCCGGCCGGCGCGCGCAGCGAGGCGCCGGCGAACGCGGGCCGTGGCGCCCGCGAGCCGGTCGTCGACCTCGCCCTGGCGCGCGAGCACGGCCTCAGCGACGCCGAGTGGGAGCGCATCCTCGCGATCCTCGGCCGCCGGCCCACCTTCCCGGAGCTCGGGATCTTCTCGGTGATGTGGTCCGAGCACTGCTCCTACAAGTCGAGCCGCGTCCACCTGCGCGCGCTGCCCAGCGCCGCAGAGCACGTCCTCGTCGGGCCCGGCGAGGGGGCCGGCGCGGTCGCGATCGGCGACGGGCTCGCGGTGATCTTCAAGATCGAGAGCCACAACCACCCGAGCTTCATCGAGCCGACCCAGGGCGCGGCCACCGGCGTGGGCGGGATCCTGCGCGACGTCTTCAGCATGGGGGCGCGCCCGATCGCCTCGCTCGACTCGATCCGCTTCGGCCCGCTCGACGACCCCCGCCACCGCATGCTGCTGCGCGGCGTGGTGCACGGGATCGGCGGCTACGGCAACTCCGTCGGGGTCGCGACGGTGGGCGGCGAGACCGGCTTCCACGAGTGCTACCGCGGCAACATCCTGGTGAACGCCTTCAACCTGGGCCTCGTGGAGGCCGACGCGATCTTCCTCGGCCAGGCCGCGGGGATCGGCAACCCGGTGATCTACGCCGGCTCGAAGACGGGGCGCGACGGGATCCACGGCGCGAGCCTGCTCGCCTCGGCCGAGTTCGACGAGACGAGCGAGGCCAAACGGCCGACCGTGCAGGTGGGCGACCCCTTCACCGAGAAGTGTCTGATCGAGGCCTGCCTCGAGGTGATGCGCAGCGGCGACGTGGTCGGCATCCAGGACATGGGCGCGGCGGGCCTCACCTGCTCCTCCTTCGAGATGGCGAGCCGCGCCGGCACCGGCATCGAGATGGACCTCGACCGCGTCCCGCAGCGCGCAGCCGGGATGACGCCCTACGAGCTGCTGCTCTCCGAGAGCCAGGAGCGCATGCTGCTGGTGGCGCGCCAGGGCGCCGAGCAGGGGATCCTCGCGCGCTTCGCGCGCTGGGAGCTCGACGCGGTGGTCGTGGGCCGCGTCACCGGCGACGGGCGCATGCGGGTGCGCTGGCACGGCGAGACGGTGGTCGACATCCCCGTCGACCCCGTCGCCGAGAGCGCGCCCTGCTACGAGCGGCCGCTGCGCCGGCCGGCCGACCTCGACGAGCGCCAGAAGCTCGACCTCGCCTCGCTCGAGCCCGAGAGCGACCCCCAGGCGGCGCTCGAGGCGCTGCTCGACGACCCGAACCTCGCCTCGAAGGCCTGGATCTGGCGCCAGTACGACTCGCTGGTGCAGGGCAACACGGTGCTCGGCCCGGGCGGCGACGCCGCGCTCGTGCGCGTCCGGCGCGAGGACGGCACGCCGACCGGCAAGGGGCTCGCGATGGCGGTGGACTGCAACCCGCGCTGGTGCTGGCTCGACCCCCGCGCCGGGACGATCGCGGCTGTCGCCGAGTCGGCCCGCAACGTGGCCTGCACGGGCGCGCGGCCGCTGGCCCTCACCAACTGCCTGAACTTCGGGAGCCCCGAGCGGCCCGAGATCATGTGGGAGTTCGCCGAGGCGGTGCGCGGGCTCGGCGAGGCCGCCGCCGCGCTCGGCACCCCGGTGATCTCGGGCAACGTCTCCTTCTACAACGAGACCAGCGGGCGCGCGATCTTCCCGACGCCCACGATCGCGGTGGTCGGCCTGCTCGACGACGTTCGACGCCACGCGGTGTCACACTGGGCGGCGCCCGGGCTCGCGATCGTGCTGCTCGGGGAGACCCGCGAGGAGATCGGCGGGAGCGCGTGGCTCGCCCTGCGGCGCGGGCGCGAGGCCGGCCTCCCGCCGGCCGTCGACCTCGCCCACGAGCGGCGCCTGCACGGGCTGCTCGCGGAGGGCGTCGCGGCCGGGGAGGTGCGCACGGCGCACGACGTCTCCGAGGGCGGCCTCGCGGTGGCGCTCGCCGAGTGCTGCCTGGCCGGTCCGGCGCGGCTCGGCGCGCGGGTTACACTCGTGCCCGGAATGCGTCTCGACGCGCTGCTCTTCGGCGAGTCGACCGGCCGGGTCGTCGTCGCCACCGGACTGCCCGACGCGCTGCTCGCGCGGGCGGCCGCCGCCTCGGTGCCGGCGCGGCGGATCGGGACCGTCGGGACCGGCGGGACGAGCGGGGCCGGCGGCGAGCGGCTCGTGATCGGGCCGGCGGCGCCCGCCGGAGCCGCGGCCGGGGCGGCCTGGATCGACGTGGCGGTGGAGCGGCTCGCGGGGATCTGGGAGCGCGGGCTCCCGCGCCGCCTCGAGGGGCCGTCCGGGGAGGCGGCCTGATGTGCGGCATCTTCGGCGTCCACGGCCATCCGGAGGCCGCCCACCTCACCTACCTGGGCCTCCATGCCCTCCAGCACCGCGGGCAGGAGAGCGCCGGCATCGCCTCCTCGAACGGCCGCGAGCACCACGTGCACCGCGCGATGGGCCTGGTCTCCGACGCGATCAGCGAGAAGCACCTGCGCCAGCTTCCGGGCCGCCACGCGATCGGTCACGTGCGCTACTCGACCGCCGGCGAGTCGACCCTGCGCAACGCGCAGCCCTTCTGCGCCACCACCGACGGCGGGCCGGTCGCGATCGCCCACAACGGCAACCTGGTCAACGCGGTCGCGATCCGCCGCGAGCTCGAGGGCCGCGGCTCGATCCTGACCTCCACCTCCGACAGCGAGGTGATCGTGCACCTGCTGGCGCGCTCGCGGGAGGGCACGCCCGAGGACCGGCTGATCGACGCGCTCTCGCGCGTGAAGGGCGCCTTCAGCCTGGCCATGCTCAGCGACGACGCGCTGGTGCTGGCCCGCGACCCGTGGGGCTTCCGCCCGCTGGTGCTCGGCCGCCTCGATTCGGCCTGGGTGGCGGCCAGCGAGACCTGCGCGCTCGACCTGATCGGCGCCGCCTACGAGCGCGACGTCGAGCCCGGCGAGATGGTGGTGATCCGGCGCGGGCGGCTGCGCACGCTGCGGCCCTGGGCGCGCGCGCCGCGCCAGGCCTTCTGCATCTTCGAGCACATCTACTTCGCGCGGCCGGACTCGAACCTGGCCGGCCAGAACGTCTACGCCTTCCGCAAGGAGCTCGGCCGGATCCTCGCGCGCGAGCACCCGGTGGCGGCCGACATGGTGGTGCCGGTGCTCGACTCCGGGAACGCGGCCGCGCTCGGCTACGCCGAGGAGTCCGGCATTCCCTACGAGACCGCCCTCGTGCGCAACCAGTACGTGAAGCGCACCTTCATCGAGCCCTCGCAGTCGATCCGCGACTTCCGGGTGCGCATCAAGCACAACGCGAGCCGCGGCATGATCCAGGGCAAGCGCGTGGTGCTGGTCGAGGACTCGATCGTGCGCGGCACCACCCTGCTCAAGCTGGTCGGCCTGATCCGCAACGCGGGCGCCACCGAGGTGCACGTGCGGGTGTCGTCGCCGCCCAACATCGGGCCGTGCCACTACGGGATCGACACGCCGACGCGCGAGGAGCTGATCGCGCACCGCCACCCGGTGGAGGAGATCCGGCGGATCCTCGGTGCCGACACGCTCGGCTACCTGAGCCTCGCGGGGCTGCGCGCCGCCTCGCAGCACCTGAAGCACGGCATCTGCGACGCCTGCTTCTCGGACGAGTACCCGATCGCCCCCGAGACGGACCCCGAGGCGCCGCAGCTCTCGCTCTTCCGGCCGCCGGTCGAGGTGGATCCCGCGTGAGCCCCCCGTTGCATCGGGCCGGGGACGCGTGAAGCCGGCGCCGGAGCGCGGCCGGCTCGGGCTCGACGACCTCGCGCGCGAGGTCGAGGCCGGCCGCATCGAGACCGTCGTGACGGCGCTCCCGGACCTCTACGGGCGCCTCGTCGGCAAGCGCATCACGGGCGCCTTCTTCCTCGAGGAGGTGGCGCGCCACGGCATGCACTGCTGCGACTACCTCCTGGCCTGCGACATGGAGATGGACCCGACGCCCGGCTACGCCTACACGAACTGGGCGAAGGGCTACGGCGACCTCCACGCGGTGCCGGACCTGGGCACGCTGCGCCAGGCGGCCTGGCTCGAGCGCAGCGCGATCGTGCTCTGCGACGTGGTGGCCGACGAGACGAGCGGCGAGCTCGTCGGGGTGGCGCCGCGCTCGATCCTGAAGCGCCAGCTCGCGCGCGCGGCGGCCCTCGGCTTCGCCGCCAAGGCCGGCAGCGAGCTCGAGCTCTACCTGTTCCGCGACGGCTACGACGAGGCACGCGCCCGCCGCTACCACGGCCTGCGCCCCTACGGCGGCTACGTCGAGGACTACCACCTGCTCTCGGGCACCTTCGCCGAGCCGGTGCTGGGCGCGATCCGGCGCGGGGTCGACGCCTCGGCGATCCCGGTCGAGTTCTCGAAGGGCGAGTGGGGGCCGGGACAGCACGAGATCAACCTGCGCTACGCGCCGGCCCTCGAGATGGCCGACCGCCACGTGCTCTACAAGCAGGCGGCGAAGGAGATCGCGGCGCAGCACGGCTGCTCGCTGACCTTCATGGCGAAGTGGCACGAGGCGATGGCCGGCAGCTCGCTGCACGTCCACCTGAGCCTGTGGGCGCCCGGGGATCGCCCCGCCTTCGCGGAGCCTCGCGAGCCCCTGCCGGGCACGGGGCTCGAAGCCTCCCCCGCCTTCCGCTGGTTCCTGGGCGGCCTGCTCGAGCACGCCCGCGAGCTGGCCTGGTGCTTCGCGCCGACCCCCAACTCCTACAAGCGCTACAAGGCCGGTACCTTCGCGCCGACCCGCATCGCCTGGAGCGTCGACAACCGTACCTGCGGCTTCCGCGTCGTGGGGCGCGGCCCCTCGCTGCGGATCGAGTGCCGGATCCCGGGCGCCGACGCGAACCCCTACCTCGCCTACGCGGCGCTCCTGGCGGCCGGCCTCGACGGCATCGAGCACGAGACCGAGCCGGGCCCGCCCTTCGCGGGGGACGCCTACCAGGCGCACGACCTGCCCTCGATCCCGACCTCGCTCCCCGAGGCGATCGCCGGGCTCGCGGGGAGCGCCCTGGCGCGCCGTGCCTTCGGCGACGCGGTCGTCGAACACCTGCTCCACTTCGCGCGCACGGAGCTCGGCGCCTCCGAGACCGCCGTCACCGACTTCGAGCGCGTCCGCTACTTCGAGCGGATCTAGTGTCCTGTCCTGGAGCGCAGCCGGCCTTCGGGCCCCGCTCCGGGCCGCTCGCTGCGTTGCGCTCGGTCGTCGCGGCGCGGCTTGGGCCCGCTCGCGTGCCTTGCCGGCGGCCCGCATCGGAGCCCTCGGTGTGGTGCCGGATGGGGCAGTGATGCGCCGTCCCCTGATCGGCGTCACGACCTACCACCGCGAGCGCAGCGGGCGCGAGCGCTTCCACGTGCCGGCCGCGTACGTGGACGCGGTGCGGCAGGGCGGGGGGCTGCCGGTCCTGCTGCCGCCCGGCGACCCGCGGCCCGGCGAGATCCTGGCGTCGCTCGACGGGCTCGTGCTCTGCGGCGGGGGCGACATCGACCCGGCGCTCTTCGGCGGCGCGAGCGGGCACGCCGCGCTCTACGCGACCTGCGCCGAGCGCGACGGCTTCGAGCTCGCGCTCGTGCGCGATGCGCTGGCCCGCCGCACGCCAATGCTCGCGATCTGCCGGGGCCTCCAGGTCCTGAACGTGGCGCTCGGCGGCGACCTCCACCTGCACCTGCCGGACGTGGTCGGCGACCGCGTGGCGCACCGGGTGTCGCGCGAGGAGCACGGCCTGCATCCGGTCCGGATCGACGCGGGCTGCGGCCTGGCCGCGGTGCTCGGCTCCGGTGAGATCGAGGTCGCCACCTGGCACCACCAGGCCATCGACCGCCTGGGCGAGGACCTGCGGCCCGTGGCGTGGGCCGCCGACGGGACCATCGAGGCCGTCGAGCTGCCCGGCCACCCGGAGGTCCTGGCCGTGCAGTGGCACCCCGAGCTCCAGGCGCGCGACCCCGCCTCGCGCCAGGGGAGGCTCTTCGAGGCGCTCGTCGAGCGGGCGCGCGGCGCCGCGCCGGTCGCGCCCGGAGGAAGGCGCGGGGCGGGGGGTGCGGGCCCCGGCTGAGCGCGGCCGCTTCGTAAGGGGAATCCGGGGGGCCGCCGATACGCCCTGCGGAGGCCTCCTTGGCGGATCCGCTGGACGACCCCGTCGCCGTACCCCGAGTTGCGCGCGCGCTGCACCTCGTCTTCGAGGAGGCGGAGGCCTTCCTGCGCGAGTACGAGCGCAACCTCGTGAAGGGCGGAGCCGTCGTTCCGACCGACGTCGTCTACGAGCCGCGCGAGCTCGTCGAGGTGCGGGTCGAGGCGCCGTTCGCGGCGGCCAAGCTCTCGCTGAAGGCCGAGGTCGTGGGCAGCGCAGGGCAGGGCGTGGCCGTGCAGTTCCTCGATCCCGCGCCGGAGCTGCGCGCGCGCTTCGCGCCGGTGGTCGAGCGTGCCGAGGCGCTGCGCAGCGAGGCCAATACGGCGGCCGCTGGGGCGGAGCTCGCGGCCGCCGACCCCGCCGACGCCCTCGGCACCGCCGACATCCTTGCGGACGACGAGAGCGACCTCGCGCCGGAGGGCTTCGAGCGGACTGCCCACGCGGCGCCGGGTGCCGGGCCCTCCGGATCCCCGGACGACGCCGGCGATCCGAACGACCGCACCTACCGCGATCGCGCCGACCGCGCGCCGACGCGGGTGAGCGTGCGCGTGAAGGGCCCGACGGGCAAGCCGCTGCGCGCGCGCACGCGGGACCTCTCGAAGACCGGCGCGCTCCTCTCGGTGGACGGCGAGGAGCTGCCGGTGGGCCGCGCGGTCGAGCTCGAGCTCACCCATCCCGGCACGGGCGAGCTCCTGACCGTGCCCGGCAGGGTGGTGCGCCACCTGCGCGGCGAGGGCGTGGTGCCGGCCGTCGCGGTCGCGATCGAGGCCGGCTCGCGGCGCGACGCGCTCGAGCGCTTCGTCGAGGACGTGCAGCGCGCCGAGGAGGAGGCGCGCCGCACGGGAATCCGCGGCCCGCTCGAGGAGCTCGGCGCGGTGAGCCTGCTCCAGATGTTCGCGGCGCTCGCACGGCGGGGCACGCTCACCGTGACGGCGGGCGTCGAGGAGGGCCTCGTGTCCTTCGCCGACGGCCAGCTCCTGTCGGCGCAGGTCGGCTCGGTGGGGGGCGTGAAGGCGCTGGCCCGCATCTTCGGCTGGCGCGAGGGCTTCTTCGAGTTCCGCGCCACCGTCGACGAGGCCGCCCGCAGCGACGCCGCCGGCCCGATGGAGGGCGTGATCCTCGAGGCGCTGCGCCTGCTCGACGAGGCCGCCCGCCAGGCCGGCCCCACCGTCGAGCCGGGCTCGCGCTTCGCCGTCCACCGCGAGAAGCTCGGCGCGCTCTCCCGCCCGCTCGAGCCCACCGAGGAGTCCGTCCTCGAGCTCGCCGCGGCGGGCTTCACCATGCGCCGGATCCTCGACGTGATCCCCGAGACCGACGTCGCCATCCGCGGCGCCATCACCAGCCTCGTCGAGCGCGGCCTCCTGACGCCCCGCTGATAGACTGGGGCGGGGACAGACCCGGCGATCCGGCGATTCGGCAGCCGAATCGCCGG
>JAPSFT010000042.1 GCA_035063765.1 Deltaproteobacteria bacterium | reverse complement strand
GCCGGGTCTGTCCCCGCCGCTTGCCATCGCGGTGGCGTTGGGGGTGGAGTGGCTGGCGGTGCGTGGGGCGGTGCCCGGGGCGCGGGTCGTGCGGACGGGGATGGGGCCGCGGCGCGCGGCGCGGGCCGCGGCGCGGCTGCGGGCGGCCGCCGCGCCGGCGATCGCGGTGGCGGGCGTGTGCGGCGCGCTCGACCGTCGCTTCGCGCCCGGCGACGTGCTGGTGGCGTCGGCGCTCCGGGGCCCCGGCGGCGAGGAGGTCGCGCTCGCGCCCGAGCCGCTCCTCACCGCGCTCGCCGCGCTCGGGATCGCGGCGCAGCCGGCCGTGATCGCGGGCGCCCCGGCGCTCGCGGCCGGCGCGCGGCGCGCCGCGCTCCTCGCCACCGGCGCGGGCGCCGTCGACATGGAGTCGCTCTGGCTCGCGGCCGCCGCGGCGGGCCGGCCCTTCGCGGTGCTGCGCGTGGTGCTCGACGGCCCCGCCCAGGAGCTCTGGCGGCCCGATCTGCCCTGGCGGCTTCTCTCGGTGCTGCGCGGGCTGCGCGCCGCGGCGCCCGCGCTCGGGCACTGGGCCGCCGCCGTCACGAGCCCCTATGCTGCCGCACCCGATCCGCTCGCAACGACGGCGACGACGACGACGACGACACGAGGTGCCTGACCCATGCCCGTTCCGATCTCGCAGATGGCCACGGTGGCGGCCTACGTGCTGCGCCAGAAGCTCGCCGGGCGCAAGCGCTACCCGCTGGTCCTGATGCTCGAGCCGCTCTATCGCTGCAACCTCTCGTGCGCCGGCTGCGGGAAGACCCAGTACCCCTCCCAGGTCCTGAAGTCGCAGCTCTCGGTCGAGGACGCGCTGCGCGCCGTCGACGAGTGCGGCACGCCGGTCGTCAGCATCCCGGGCGGCGAGCCGCTCATGCACCCCGAGATCGAGCGCCTGGTGGCCGGCCTCGTCGCGCGCCGCAAGTACCTCTACCTGTGCACGAACGCGCTGCTCCTCGAGGAGAAGCTCGACCTCTTCCAGCCCACCAAGTACCTGAGCTTCAGCATCCACCTCGACGGCCTCGAGGCCGAGCACGACGCCTCGGTGTGCCGGCCCGGGACCTACCGGACCGCCGTCCGTGCGATCGAGAAGGCGCTCGCACGCGGCTTCCGCGTGACGACCAACACCACGCTCTTCCACGGCGTCGACCCCGAGCGCACGGCGGACTTCTTCGACGCGATGATGCGGCTCGGCGTCGAGGGGATGATGGTGTCGCCGGGCTACGCCTACTCCGCGGCTCCGGACCAGGAGCACTTCCTCGCCCGGGAGGCGACCCGCGAGCTGTTCCGGCGCCTGTTCCGGCTCGGCAAGGAGCGCGGCGCCCGCTGGCGCTTCAACCAGTCGCCCCTCTTCGCCGAGTTCCTGACCGGCGCCCGCGACTACCCCTGCACGCCCTGGGGCATGCCGAGCTACGGGGTCTTCGGCTGGCAGAAGCCCTGCTACCTGCTCCAGGAGGGCTACGCGAAGAGCTTCCGGGAGCTCGCCGACGACACCGAATGGGATCGCTACGGCCCGGCCAGCGGCAACCCGGCCTGCCGCAACTGCATGGTCCACAGCGGCTTCGAGGCGAGCGCCGTGGACGACGGCTTCTCCTCGCTGCGCGGCTTCCTGGCGGTCGCGCGCGCGGCGCTCTTCGGGCCGCGCGTGCCGCAGCCGACGGGCCGTGCGGCGGCCGCGGCCCAGCCGCCGCTGGTCGAGGAGACGGGCCCCGCGCCCGGCACCGAGCTCGACGCCACCCCCGAGTCGCTGCGCGCCGCCTTCCGCTACCGCGGCGACGTGACGCTGGTCCTCGACGACGGCAGCGCCCTCGAGGGCTTCGTCGTCGACGCCCGGCCCGACGTCCTCCAGGTGTGGCGCCGCGGTGCCACGAGCGCGAGCCCGCTCGCGACCGCGCGCGTGCGCCGGGTCGTCTTCAGCGGCCGCGACCAGACCGAGCGCGGCCGCACGGTCGCCGAGCGCGGCCGCGAGCGCGTGGCGCTGCGCGCGGCGGCGCAGGGTGAGGCAGGCGTCCGCTCCGGGGTCGGACGGCCGGGCCGTTGAGGCCTCCACGGGGCTCGCCGCACCCCTCCTCGAGCTGGGCCCGCCACGGGGCGGCCGCCGGCGCCCACGGCGGCCGGCGCCTTCAGGTGCGGGGCGATGGACCCTCGCCGGCACGCGTCGCGATCCAGCCCGCCACGGCCTCCACCCAGGCCGGGTGTGCGTTCAGGCAGGGGACCAGCACGAGGTCCTCGCCGCCGAGCGCGAGCCACTGCTCGCGGCCGCGGATCCCGATCTCCTCGAGCGTCTCGAGGCAGTCCGCGACGAAGGAGGGGCACAGGACGGCGAGCCGCTCGACGCCGCGGTCGCGCAGGAAGGGCAGGATCTCGTCGGTGTAGGGCCGGATCCAGGGGATGCGGCCGAGGCGGGACTGGAAGGAGAGCGTCCAGTCCTCGTCGGCGACGCCGAGCGCGCGGGCCAGGGCGCGGCTCGTGGCGATGCACTGGGCGCGGTAGCAGGCGCGGTTCACGGCGCCGATCGCGTCGCAGCAGGTGTTGCTCGCGAGGCAGTGGGCGCCGCTCGGGTCGCTCTTGCGGATCTGGCGCTCGGGGAGGCCGTGGAAGGAGAGCAGCAGGTGGTCGGGGCGCCGCTCCTCGGGGATCTCGCGCGCGACCGCGGCGAGCGCCGCGACGAAGCCCGGGTCGTCGTAGAAGGGGGCGACGACCTCGATGGGCGGCGGGTTCCCGCGCGCGCCCGCGGCGCGGTAGACGGCCTCGAGCACGGAGCCGGTGGTGGCGGCCGCCGACTGCGGGAAGAGCGGGAGGACCACGACCTTCCGGCAGTCCGCCTTCGCGAGGCGATCGAGGGCCGGCGGGATCGCGGGTACGCCGTAGCGCATCGCGAGCTCGACGGCGAAGCCCTCGCCGAGGCGCTTGGCGAGCGCGTCGCGCAGCGCGCGGCCGTGGACGAGCAGTGGCGAGCCCTCCGGCGTCCAGATCTTCGCGTAGGCCGCGGCGGAGGCGCGCGGGCGGGTCGGCAGGATCGCGCCCTCGAGGAGCAGGCGGCGCGGCAACGCCGGCAGGTCGAGCACCCGCGGGTCGCCCAGGAAGGCGCGCAGGTAGCGGCGCACCGCGCGCGGCGTCGGCGCCTCGGGCGAGCCCAGGTTCACGAGCAGGACCCCGACGGGCTGCGCGGTCGTGGTCACAGCCACTCCCAGGTACGGCGCAGCGCGGCGCGGCCGCCCGTCTCGAGCACCTCGCCGTGCGTGACGGTGACGCGCTCGAAGTCCCAGGCGAGCACGCGGTCGAGGCTGCGGCGCACGGCCCGGCGGTCGCGGATCGCGAGGCGCACGACCGCGTTCGGGCCGAAGCCGCCGCGCACGCGTGAGATCCGGGCCCAGCGGCGCAGGCCCGGCGAGGAGGCGGCCGTCGGATGGAAGGCGAGGTCGGTGAGGAGCAGCGTGCGGCTCGCCGGGTGCAGGAACGCGACCTCTTCCATCAGCGGGATGCCGCGCACGTGGATCGTCGCGAGCCCGTCGCCCCAGGCCGGGTCCGGGTCGTCGCCGAGCAGGCCGTCGAAGGCGAGGTCACGGCGCTTCGCCGGGAGGCCCGGCGCGGCGAGCAGGCGCGCCTCCGGGCAGGCGAGCTTCCAGCCGCCCGCGAAGAGGTGGTGGACCTTGTTCGGGCAGGCGATCGCGCGCACCGGGCCGATCGCCTCGACCGCCTTCCGTGTCGCCTCGTCGGCCGCGACCGGCGAGTGCAGGACGACGCCGCCGCCGGGCAGGCGCACGACCGTCATGCGCGTGCCGATGTCGAGCCCGGGGAGTGCGCGGAAGGTTCGCTCGGCGACCCACACGTCGCGGGCGAGCGGGCGGAGCGGGGCGGCCACGGGCCGAGTCTAGAGAGGCACGCCGAGCGCGGAAAGCTCCCGCCGCAGGGCGGCGGGGTCCACCGCGGCGGCGGCGACGCCGCGCTCGGTGATCTGGCGGGCAGCCAGCGCCGCGGCCTGGCCTTCGAGCATGCACGGGCCGATCACGCGCACCGACGCGAAGGCGTCGGCGTCGGCCGAGAGGCAGCGGCCGACGCAGAGCAGGTTCGTGACGCCGCGCGGGAGCAGGCAGCGATAGGGGATGTCGTACCAGGCGCCGGGCTCGAGGAAGCGCCAGAGCGTCTCGCCGCCGGCCACGTGGCGCTCGACGGGCCAGGCCGCGCGGCCGATGCCGTCGGGGAAGCGGCGGCCGCCGAGCACGTCGTCGGCGCCGAGCGCGTACTCGCCCGCGATCCGGCGCGTCTCGCGCACGCCGAGCCGGAACGCGCTGTCGGCGACGAAGGCGTCGGCGAAGCCGGGCACGCGCCGGCGCAGGAAGTCGGCGAGGCGCGCCACCTGGCGGCGGCCCTCGAGCTCGCCCCAGGTGAGCTCCTCGGGGTCGCCCGCGTCGAGCGGCCGGTCCGCCCGCGCGATGCGCGAGAGCGCGACCAGCACCTCGCCGGGGCGCCCGCTCGGGATCAGGTTGCCGCCCTTGCGCGGCAGGCCCTCGCCCTCGAAGTGCTCGGCGAGCAGGCGCGGCAGCTCGCGCAGCGCGGCCGCGGCCTGGCCCAGGTCGACGTGCTGCATCGTGAACATCGTCGAGGGGTACTGGATCTCGTCGCCGCGCTCGACCGGCGCGCCGGCGAGGCGCGCGAGCTCGGCGTCGCCGGTGGCGTCGACGAAGACGCGCGCCGCGAGGGCGACGCGCCCGCCGCGCACGGAGAGCGCGACCGCGCGGATCGCGCCGTCCTCGACGACGGCGTGGGTCACGCGTGCGTGGAGCCAGAGCCGGAGGTTCGGCTCCGCCGCGGCCCACTCCTCGTAGAGGAGCTTCGCGCCCCACGGCACGTAGGGCAGGGCGGCGGTCTCGCGGAAGGGCACCGGGCCGTAGGCGTGCCCGCGCGCGCGCAGCGCGTCGGCGACGGCGAGCGGGAGCCCGCCGACGAGCGGCACGAGCGCCCCGTCGGCGCCCTTGCCGTAGAAGCCGCAGAAGGTGCCGACGGCACCGCCCGTGCTCATCCCGCCGAGGAAGGGCATCTCCTCGACGAGCGCGGTGCGCAGGCCGCGGCGCGCCGCGGTGACGGCCGCTGCCCAGCCCGCCGCGCCGCCGCCCGCGACGACGAGGTCGAAGGACCCGGCGAGCGAGACCTCCTCTTCGGGCAGCCGCAGCGCCGCCTGCGCACCCGCCGGCCGGCTCATGCAGCCTTGCGCGCGAGCCCGCCGTAGCGGAACGAGAGCAGCAGGTACCAGGCGGGGAAGACGAGGGTCGCCTCGACGAAGGGGAGGTGCTGGCGGAGCTGCGGCGCCACGACCGCGAGCGCCATCGCCGCCACCCACAGGCCGCCGGCCGCGTTCGTGGTCCGGCGCAGCACCGGCATCTTGCTCGGGTACATGTACTTGAGCGGGACGAAGACGCCGATCGCGAAGAGCGCCACCACGATCCCCGCGGTGAGCGGGGCGACGTCGAGCAGCCACACGTAGAGCGCGATCACGTTCCAGTAGGACGGGAAGCCCACGAAGAAGCCGTCGTCCGTCTTGGCGTCCTGCTGGGCGAAGCCGTAGGCGCTGGCCAGGATCGGGAGCGCGGCGAGCCACGGGCCGAGGTAGCCTGCCGCCACCAGGAACACGACCGGCACGATCACGTAGTTCAGGTAGTCGACGATGTCGTCGAGGCGACGGCCGTCGATGCCGGGGAGCACCTCGCCGACCTTGACCGCACGGGCGAGCGTGCCGTCGACCGAGTCGATCGCGAGCGCGACCAGCATCAGTACCGCGGCCTGGGGCAGGTTGCCCGCCACCACCGCGAGCAGGGCGATGGCGCCCACCACGGCGCCGCTGGCGGTGAAGGCGTGCACGCCCCAGGCGAGCCCGACCCGGCGCGGGTCGCCGCCCGGCCCGCCCGCGCGCCGGCCGAAGCGCCGCGCCCGCTCGAAGCGGCGCGGCAGCCGCCCGTGTCGTTCCGGCGCCGTGGCCATGCGGCCGACACGATACCCGAACTCCCGCGCTCAGGCGGGGGCGAGGCGGGCGAGGGTGGCGAGGACGAGCTCCAGGCGCGGGCCGCGGAGGCCGCCGTGGACGGGCAGGGTGAGGAGGCGCTCGGCGAGCGCGCGGGCGCCCGGGATCGCGGGGCGCGCGGCGAGGCGGGCGTGCAGGGCGGGCACCGCGTCGAGGGGCGCGGGGAGGGGCCGCGCCGCGCCGTGGCGCGTGAGGGCGGCGAGTGCGGCGTCGCAGCGCGCGCGATCCGGCGCGCGCAGCACGAGGCGCGGGAAGGCGCCGCGCGCCCCGGGCGGCGGCAGGATCGGCGCGAAGGCCGTGCGCGCGCGCAGGGCGGCCGCGAGCCGCAGTGCCTCGGCCTCGCGCCGCTCGCGGGCGGCGTCGCAGCGCGCGAGCGCGTGCGCGCACAGGACCAGCGCGGCGCCGTCGATCGGGCCGCGCGCGAAGCTGCTCTCGAGGAGTGGCGCGCCGGTGCGTGCGAGGGATGGCGAGGCGAGCACGGCGCAGGCGAGCGGACGGAGCGCTGCGTTCGCGACGCGCGCGCGCCACCACGCGCGCCTGCGCTGCGGCGCCACCGGCGGGCCGCCCGTGGCGCGCAGGCCCGGGTCGTGCCAGAGCACGGCGCCGCCGCCGAGCGCCTGCAGGGGCTCGCCCCGCCCGAAGCCGATCACGCCGAGCGCGCCGCGCGCGCCGGCGGCGCCGTCGCTCGCGGCGCCGCCGAAGCTCTCGGTGGCGTCGTCGACGATCCAGACGCCCCGCGGCCGCGCGATTGCCGCCACCGGCGCCACGGGCTCGGCGATCCCGAGTGGGCTCGCGACGACGATGCACGCCACGCGCTCGAGCGGAAGCAGCGCGAGCGCAACGGGATCGATGGCGCCCCGCTCGTCGACGTCGACGAGCCGGATGCGCAGCCCTGCGGCCGTGGCCGCGGCCGCGAGCGACCACGGCGCATAGGCGGGGAGCACGACCTCGTCCCGTCCCGCGCGTGCCGCGGCGGCGCGCAGCGCCACGCGCAGCGCATCACACCGCGATCGCCGCAGCAGCACGCCGCGCGCGCCGCACCGCCCGGCGAGCGCCGCCGCGACGCGCGTGGCGAGATCCGCCGGCGCGGGCTCGAGCAGGGCGGCGGGATCCTCGATCCCGCCGTCGCAGGGCGGCAGGCGGCCGAGCCGCCGGGCGACGAAGCCCTCGGCCCCGCTGGCGGCGGACTCGCCCCTCCGCTCCGGCACGCCGCCCGCCTCCATCGTCTCGCATCCCTCTCGCGCCGACACGTCCACGACGATACCGGCCGCAGCGCGCCTGTCGCTTCCCCGGTCAGCCGCTATGCTCGCGTCGTTCCGGGGGTTTCATGGCGTCGGGCAACCGCTTCAAGGACAGCCGCCAGCTCGAGTACATGCGCAGCGGCGACGAGACCTTCCTGACCACGAAGGTCGACGCGGTCTTCAACTGGGGCCGCAAGTACTCGATGTTCCTGTACCCGTTCGTGACGGCGTGCTGCGGCATGGAGTTCATGTCGGTCGCCGGGCCCCGCTACGACCTCGACCGCTTCGGCTGCGCGCTGCCCCGCTTCTCGCCGCGCCAGGCCGACCTGCTGATGGTGGTGGGCACGATCAGCCACCGGCAGGCGCCCATCCTGAAGAAGATCTACGACCAGATGGCGGAGCCGAAGTGGGTGATCGCCTTCGGCGCCTGCACCTGCTCGGGCGGCCCGTACAACAACTACGCCACGGTCCAGGGCATCGACACGATCATCCCGGTGGACGTCTACATCCCCGGCTGCCCGCCGCGGCCCGAGGCGGTCCTCGACGGCCTGATGAAGCTCCAGGACCGCGTGCAGGCCGAGCGCGTGCCCGCCCAGGGCCGGCACAAGGAGCTCGAGGAGCTCCGCCTGCCGGTCGTCGAGAAGCCGGTCCCGTAGCAAACCCCCGAGCGGGGCGGCGGGCGCTCCGATCCGGGCCGGAGAGACGAGGAGGTCGCCTTGGCGGCGGGTGGTCGCTTCGACCTGGTGGTGGTGGGCGCCGGCCCGGGCGGCTACGTGGGCGCGATCCGCGCCGCCCAGCTCGGCCAGAAGGTGGCGGTGGTCGAGGAGGACCGGCCGGGCGGGGTGTGCCTCAACTGGGGCTGCATCCCCTCGAAGGCGCTGCTCACCGGCGCCGAGCTGGTCGAGACGCTGCGCGCGCACGGGCCTACCTTCGGCGTCGTCGCCGGCGAGCTGCGGCTCGACTACGGCCGGGCGATCGACCACAGCCGCAAGGTGGCCGACCGCCTGTGCAAGGGGGTGGAGTCGCTCCTCGAGAAGCACCGGATCACGCTGGTGCGCGGGCGCGGGCGCCTCGCCGGCCCGACCTCGGTGGCCGTCACCGGCGCCGGCGAGGGTCTGCTCGAGGCCGCGAACGTCGTGCTCGCGACCGGCTCCGCCGAGTGGACGCCGCCCGGCATCGAGGTGGACGGCCGGCGCGTCCTGACCTCGCGCGAGGCGCTCGCGTCGAAGACGATCCCGGGCTCGCTGCTGGTGATCGGCGCCGGCGCGGTCGGGGTCGAGTTCGCCTACGTCTACGGCTGCTACGGCGCGCAGGTCACGGTGATCGAGATGGCGGGCCAGATGCTGCCCGGGGCGGACCCCGACGTGGCGCAGGCGCTCGAGCGCGAGTTCCGGCGCAAGCGGATCGCCGTGCGCACCGGCACGCGCTTCGAGGAGCTGAAGGTCGAGCCCGACGGCGTGCGCGTGCGGGTGCGCACGGGCGAGCGGGAGGAGGAGCTGCGCGCCGAGCAGGTGCTGGTGGCGATCGGGCGCCGGCCGCTCTCGGCCGACCTCGGGCTCGAAGCGGCCGGCGTCGCCACCGACGCGAAGGGCTTCGTCACGGTCGACGCGCGCCTCGTGACGAGCGTGCCGAGCGTGCGCGCGATCGGCGACCTCGCCGGCGCACCCCTGCTCGCGCACAAGGCGAGCGAGGAGGGCGTCGCCGCGGCCGAGTGGATCGCCGGCCGCGAGCGGCCCGCCGTCGACCCCGAGAAGATCCCGGGCTGCATCTACGCGCAGCCCCAGGTGGCCTGGATCGGGCTCACCGAGGCGCAGGCGAAGGAGCGCTACGGCGAGGTGCGCGTGGGCCGCTTCCCCTTCACGGCCTCGGGCAAGGCGGTGGCGTCGGCGCACACGGCGGGCTTCGCGAAGGTGGTGGCGGAGCCGCGCTTCGGGCAGATCGTGGGCGCCCACCTGGTCGGCCACGGTGCGACCGAGCTGATCGCCGAGCTCTCGCTCGCGATGACGCTCGAGGCGACGACGGCCGAGATCGGCGCCACCTCGCACGCGCACCCGACGCTCTCCGAGGCGATCCTGGAGGCGTCGCTGGCCGCCGAGGGGCGCTCGCTCAACTTCTGACCCGCGGCCACGCGAAGGAGAGGGACGCATGTCGGTGACGGTGGAGCTGCCGCAGCTCGGCGAGAGCGTGGTCGAGGGCACGATCGCACGCTGGCTCGTGCGCGAGGGCGAGTCCGTGAAGCGCGACCAGCCGCTCGTCGAGGTCACCACGGACAAGGTCGACGCCGAGATCCCGTCGCCCGAGGACGGCGTGGTCGAGAAGATCCTGGTGGCGGAGGGCGAGACGGTCGCGGTCGGCACGGCGCTGCTCCGCCTCGCGGCGGGTACGCAGACGGCGGGAGCGGCGGCAGGCCGCGGCAAGCCGGAGGCGAGCGCGGGCGAGCGCGGGGCCGGCACGCCGGCAGCCCCGGCGCGCCAGGCGTCCGATGCCGCGGCGCAGGCGCCGGAGGTGCGCGCGACACCGGCCGCGCGCCGGCTCGCGGAGGCCGAAGGCGTGTCGCTCGCCGCGGCGACCGCGACCGGCCCCGGAGGCCGCGTCAGCAAGGCCGACGTCGAGCGCGCTCGGGTCGCGAAGCCCGCTGCTTCGACTCCCGCTGCCGCGGAGCCCGACGCTGCGGAGCCCGCTGCCGCGCGGTCCGCTGTACGTGCTCCGGAGGCGGCGGCCGGCGAGGGGGGCGAGACGCGCGCGGTCGCGGCGTTCCTCCCCGCGGGCGGCAAGCGTCCGCCCTATCTCTCTTATCAGCTCCAGCCCGGCGACCGGCTGATCCCGATGACCCCGCTGCGCCGGATCGTCGCCGAGCACATGGTGCTCTCGAAGCAGCTCGCGCCCCACGTCGGCACCGTCGCCGAGGTGGACATGCACGGCGTCGTCAAGCTGCGCGACGCGCACAAGCGCGCCTTCCAGGAGGCGCACGGCTTCGGGCTCACCTACCTGCCCTTCATCGTCCACGCGGCGGTGCAGGCGCTCCGCGAGTTCCCGCGTCTCAACGCCTCGGTGCTCGAGGACGCCATCGTCGAGAAGAAGGCGATCCACGTCGGTGTCGCCGTGGAGACCGAGAAGGGGCTGGTGGTGCCGGTCGTCCGCCAGGCCGAGCGGCTCTCGCTGCTCGGGCTTGCGGAGGCGATCGAGGACCTGTCGAGCCGCGCGCGCGCGAAGCGCCTCTCGCCCGACGAGCTGCGCGGCGGAACCTTCACGGTCTCGAACCCCGGCCGGCACGGGAACCTCTACGGCTTCGCGATCATCAACCAGCCGCAGGTCGGGATCCTGCGCATGGGCGAGATCGTGCGGCGGCCGGTGGTGCGGGAGCTGGACGGCGCGGAGGCGATCGTGATCCGCCCGATCCTGCACCTGGCGCTCTCCTACGACCACCGCGCCGTCGACGGCGCCCCCGCGAACGCCTTCCTCCACCACGTGCGCACGCTGCTGGAGGGGGCGGCCTTCGAGCTGTGAGGCGTGGGGGCCTCGCGGTCGAGTGGCTCGGCCGGGTCCCCTACGCCGAGGCGCTGGCGCTCCAGGAGCGGCGCATCGAGGCGCGCCGGCGCGGCGAGGCCGGCGACGCCCTGCTGCTCCTCGAGCACCCCCCGGTGATCACCCTCGGTCGGCGCGGGCGCGAGGAGCACGTGCTGGCGCCGCCCGAGGCGCTCGCAGCCCGCGGCATCGAGGTGCACCGGGTCGCCCGCGGCGGGGACGCCACCTATCACGGCCCGGGCCAGCTCGTGGGCTACCTGGTGGTGGACCTGGCGGCCCGCGGCGAGGCCGACGCGGGCGCGCTCCTGCGCCGCATCGAGGCCGCCCTGGTCCGGGCGCTCGGCGCGCTCGGTGTGGAGGGCTACACGCGGCCGGGCCAGACCGGTGTCTTCGCGACGCCCGGCGCACCGGGGCCGGCGCGCAAGGTGGCCTCGATCGGGGTCGGGCTGCGGGGCTGGATCTCCTGGCACGGCTTCGCGCTCAACGTGACCCTCGACCCCGCCGCCTTCGACCTGATCGTGCCCTGCGGCCTGCGCGACGTGGCGATGACCTCGCTCGCCCGCGAGCTCGGCGCATCGGCGCCCGCGGACCTCGAGGCGTGGGCGCGCCGCGTCGTCGCCGATCGCTTCGCGGAGGCGTTCCCGGCCCCGGATCGTCTCGCCGCAGCCGCAGCCCTCCGCTAGGCTGCACCTACGATGACCGCGCGCGTCGTCAAAGTGAAGCGCCGCGAGAACACGGGCTGGTTCGAGTGGACCTACCTGCCCGCCATCCTGTGGGGCCTCGTCGTCACCAGCCGGCACTTCTTCCGCAACCTCGCCGGCTTCCTGTCGGGCCGGCCGACCGCCTTCGTCGTGCAGTATCCCGAGGAGCGCCTCGACTACCCCGATGCCTTCCGCGGCATGCCGGTGCTGGTGGCGCTCGACGACGGCCTGCCGCGCTGCGTCGCCTGTGGCCTGTGCGAGTTCGCGTGCCCGACCGACTGCATCTCGATCGTACCGGGCGAGCTTCCCGAGCGCGGCATCGAGCGCTGGCCCGAGGCCTTCGACATCGACATGTCGCGCTGCATGTTCTGCGGCCTGTGCGAGGAGGCCTGCCCCGAGGAGGCGATCGTGATGAGCCGCCAGGTGGAGCTCGCGACCTACGACCGGGCGCCCATGACCTACCACAAGGAGCAGCTCCTGGTGCCCGGGTCGCTCCTGAAGCGCCGCCTCGAGTTCCTGCGCGCCGAGTACGAGCGCAGCCATGCGCCGGTGGAGCCGCGGCGCTGATGGAAGACCTCGGATCTCCGGCCCTGCGCCGCCTGCTCGACGCCCACGGCAGTGCGCTCGCCGCCACCCACGCGCAGCACGGCGACGCGACCGCGATCGTCGACGCCGGGCGGGTGGTCGAGGTCCTGCGCTTCCTGCGCGACGACCCGGGCTGCGGCTTCGACATGCTCGCGGACCTGTGCGCGGTGGACTACCTGCGCCATCCCGATCACGCCGGCCCGCGCTTCGAGGTGGTCTACCACCTGCTCTCGACGACGACCCTCCAGCGCCTCCGGGTCAAGGCCGGGGTGCCGGAGGTGCCCTGCCAGATCGACTCCTGCGTGGAGGTCTGGCCGGCCGCCAACTGGCTCGAGCGCGAGGTCTTCGACCTCTACGGGATCCGCTTCCGCAACCACCCGGACCTGCGCCGGATCCTCCTCTACGAGGAGTTCGAGGGCCACCCGCTGCGCAAGGACTACCCGAAGGAGCGGCGCCAGCCGCTGATCGGGCCGAGGAACTGAGCCCATGTCGGAGCCGCTGCGACGCAACCCGGAGGTCGAAGGCGATCTCCACGCCGAGACCCAGGTCCTCAACATGGGACCGTCGCACCCGGCGACCCATGGCACGGTCAAGTTCCTGATCGAGCTCGACGGCGAGAGCATCGTCGACCTCGACATCCAGGTCGGCTTCCTGCACCGCGGCTTCGAGAAGGAGTGCGAGAGCGGCACCTGGTACCAGGCGATCCCCTACACGGATCGCCTCAACTACAACTCCGCGATCCTCGCCAACATCGGCTACTGCCTGGCGGTCGAGAAGCTGCTCGGGATCGAGACGCCCGAGCGCTGCCGGTGGCTGCGCATGCTGGCCGGCGAGCTGTCGCGGCTCGGCGACCACCTGACCCGCTGTGGCGCCGCCTGCCTCGAGCTCCAGGCGATGACGCCGTTCCTGTACGGGATCGAGGCCCGCGAGCTGACCTGGGACCTGCAGGAGATGCTGTGCGGCGCGCGGGTGACGTCCAACTACGTGCGCATCGGCGGCGTGAAGCACGACCTGGTCCCGAGCTTCCCCGCGCAGTGCCGCGAGAACATCGCGAAGATCCGCGATCTCCTGCGTGACTTCGAAGCCGTCATCACGCAGAACCGCCTCTTCGTGGACCGCATGCGCGGTACCGGCATGCTCCCCAAGGAGGAGCTGATCCGCTACGGCGTCACCGGCCCGATCTTGCGCGCTGCCGGCGTGCCGCTCGACCTGCGCAAGGACCAGCCCTACCTCGAGTACGCCCGGGTCGACTTCGACGTCCCGATCGGCGAGGTGGGCGACAATTACGACCGCTACCTGGTCTGCGTCGAGGAGATGCAGCAGAGCCTGCGGATCGTCGAGCAGTGCGTGGCCGCGCTCGAGCGGCTCGGCCCCGGCCCGGTGGACGTGGACGACCCGCGCGTGCGCTGGCCCGCCAAGGGGCGCGTGTTCAACGCGATGGAGGAGCTGATCCAGCAGTTCAAGGCGGTGACCGAGGGCCCGATGGTCCCGGCTGGCGAGGCCTACCAGGCGATCGAGTCGGCCAACGGCGAGCTCGGCTTCTACCTGGTCTCGGACGGCTCCGCCCAGCCCTGGAAAGTGCGCTGCCGCCCGCCGAGCTTCCTCAATCTCCAGCCGATGCCGAAGATGCTGCGCGGCGCGATGCTCGCCGACCTCATCCCCACCTTCGACTTCGTGAACATGATCGGCGGGGAGTGCGACCGGTGAGTGCTGCGGCCGCTGCGCGTCCGGGCGCCGGACCCCCGGACTCCCCCCGGCGCCAGGGGACCGCCGGCGAGCCGCAGTTCGCCGTCCACCCCGGCAAGGTGACCCGCCGCAAGGTCTGGTTCCTCCTGGGCGCGCCCAGCGACCAGAGCGGCAGCGTGAACGACCCGCGAACGCACGAGGAACAGGGCCTGCGCTGGAACGAGAAGTGGGTCTACGTCGAGGACCGCGAGGTCGTCCGCGTGGTGCTCTGGAACCGCTACGACTTCCTGGGCGCCTTCCGCGTGCGCCGCGACGGCTCGCTCGAGCCCGAGCCGCTGCCGGGGTGAACGCTCCGGGAGCGCCCGGCCCGCCGCCGCTGCGCCCCTTCGGCCTGGTCCTGCACCGCGACGGCCGCTTCACCCACGAGGGGCTTCCGATCCGGAACGCGCGCCTGCGCGCGCTCTTCGAGCGCTCGGTGCGCTTCCTGCCCGCGGAGGGCAAGTACGTCGTGCAGGTGGCGCACTTCCGCGGCGAGATCGAGGTCGAGGAGGCGGGCTTCTTCGTGCGCACGGTCGATCTGGCGCGCGGGACCGCCGCGCTCTCCGACCGCAGCGAGGAGCCGCTCGAGCCCGCGAGCCTGCGCCCGTCGGCCCTCGATCCCGGCGCGCTCCTGTGCACCGTGAAGCGCCCGCTCGTCGCGGGCGGCCTGCCGGCCCGCTTCGAGCGTGGCGCGCAGGCCGAGCTGCTCCTGGCGGTCGAGACGGCCGGCGGGGGCTTCGCCCTGCGCATGGCCGGCTCGCTCCACCCGCTCCCCTCGTGGTGAGCGCCGGCGCGCGGGGCGCCGCCCGCCCGCGGCGAGCGCCAGCAGGCAAAGGGCCGCGGCGCCCGCGGCGCCGGCCGGCTCGGGAACCGGCCGGATCAGGCGGAAGCCGATCCGGATCCCGAACTCGGTGGCCGGCGCGGCGCCCTCGATGCTGGAGGCGGCCAGCGCGAAATCCCCGCTGCCCCATCCTCCGCCGTGGATGGGGACGTAGTCGCCCTCGACGACGGTCTCGTTCCACTCGAAGAAGTTGCCGCCCTGGTCGAAGGTGCCGTAGGGGCTCGGCGAGCCCGGGTAGGAGCCCACGTCGGTCGCGCCGCCCACCGCGGAGCTGCAGTTCGCGCTGTTCGGGGCCGCCGTCGGGGCGGCGCACGCGATCACCGTGTCGGAGCCCGCCGGGTAGTCGAAGTAGCGCGAGCCGTCGAAGTAGGCCGCCTTGTACCACTCGCTCTCGCTCGGCACCGCGAACGAGGCGCCCGGGTTGCGCGCGATCGAGCTCTCCTCGATGCCCTGCTCCGTGATGGTGTAGGCGCCGGTCTCGGTGTCGCCGCTCCCCTGGCCATGGTGAAGCCAGTTCGCGAAGCGGAACACGTCGTAGAGGGACACGTAGTTCACCGGCTTGTTCGCGAAGCCCGCCTTCGTGGCGTAGGCGTAGCTTCCGGCGCTTCCGCTGCGGGTGATGCCGCCCTGCTCCTCGCTCTCCATCAGCGGGTTGAAGAGGCCATGCGGGTCCGTAGCCGCCTTCGTGTCCAGGAACTCCACGTACTGCGCCTGCGTGACCTCGTACTTGGCGATCTCGAAGACGTGGGCGACGGCGCCGCAGCCGGTGCCGAGGCAGTTCTCGGCCGCGTCCGGCGCGTTCCCCGGATCGCCGACCGTGACCCACTCGAAGGTCACCGCAGAGGCAGGCGTGGCGAGCAGGACCCAGGACAGGATGGCCAGCAGGGCGCGGGCCTCGCCCCGCGCCGTCACGGAACCGACCTCGCCAGCAGGACGCCGGCGGTCACGCCCGCCAGCCCCGCGGCCATGCTGCCCAGCGCGTTGCCGGCGGCGTGCAGCCACGCGGCCGCCTCGAGCAGGCGGAAGGTCTCGATGCCGAAGCTGGAGAAGGTGGTGTAGCCACCGAGCACGCCGACCAGCAGGAAGGTGCCGAGCTCGGGCGCCGGGGCGGAGCGTTCGGTGAGCCAGGTCGCCAGCACGCCGATCGCGAAGCAGCCGCTTGCGTTCACCACGAAGGTGCCCCAGGGAAAGGCGGTGCCGGCCGCGCCCTGCACCCACCCGCCGACGAGGTAGCGGAGCACCGAGCCGATGCCGCCACCGAGGAACACCCACAGCCAGCGCATGCCGCACGCTAGCGCGGAGGCGAGTGTCCCCGCCCGGCGCGTTCAGCGCGAGGGCGCTTGTCGCTTCACGTGGGCCGATCCCCTATCGTCCGCGACCGTCGAGGCCCGGTGGGTGAATGGCTCAGCCAGCGGACTGCAAATCCGTTCATGCGGGTTCGATTCCCGCCCGGGCCTCCAGTGGTTCCAGCGCGCGCGCGTCGGCCCCTTCGATCGGGAGCCGGCGGCCGCTCGCCGAGAAGATCGGGTACGAGCGCCAGCCGCGGCGTTGCAGGAAGAAGCTTCCTGCCGTCCGGAGGCAGCCGATCCCGTAGGTCAGAGAGCGCCGGAACCCGATCGACGAGGCCTCGGGGAAGTAGGCCGCCGGACAGCTCACCTCACCGATCTCGAAGCCCCAGTGGAGCGCCTGCGCGAGCAACTGGTTGTCGAAGACGAAGTCGTCGGAGTTCTCGAGCAGCGGGATCGTCTCGAGCACGCGGCGCGAGAACGCGCGGTAGCCGGTGTGGTACTCGGAGAGCTTGGCTCCCTGGAGCGTGTTCTGGGCCGCCGTCAGGAAGCGGTTCGCGACGTACTTCCAGAGCGGCATGCCGCCGGCCCGGGCGCGGCCGCCCAGGATCCGCGAGCCCAGCACCAGGTCGAACGGCCCGTCCACGATCAGCGTCGCCATCGCCGCGATCAGCTTCGGCGTGTACTGGTAGTCGGGATGGAGCATCACGACCACGTCGGCGCCCAGCCGAAGCGCTTCGGTGTAGCAGGTCTTCTGGTTGCCCCCGTATCCGCGGTTCTGGGGATGCACGATCGTACGCAGGCCGAGGTTGCGCGCGACCGCCACCGTGGCGTCCTGGCTCGCATCGTCGGTGACGAGCACCTCGTCCACCAGGTCGAGAGGGATCTCGCGAAAGGTCTTCTCCAGGGTACTCGCCGCGTTGTAGGCCGGCATGACGACGACGATCTTGCTTCCGTGGAACATCTGGCTCGGGTATCCTCGGTTGCTTCGCTCGGAACGCCCGGGTGGCGGAATGGCAGACGCGGGCGACTTAAAATCGCCTGGCCACTGGCCGTGCAGGTTCGAGCCCTGCCCCGGGCACCCGCCTCTCCCACTCGGGGATCCTGCCCGTCTGGCCGTTCCCTCGTCTCAGCTCGCGCGCGGGGCCGTCACGGCGGGCCGAGTCGGCTGCGAACGCGGGCGCGGACGTCGTCGGCGGCGAGCAGCGCCTCGAGGGCATCCCGGTCGAGCAGGGTGGTGCGCTGGTAGGCGAGCTCGGGGCGCTCGATCTCGACCCGGAAGATCTCGCGCGGGGTCGAGAACACCTGGCGGATCCGGAGGCCCGTCTCCTGCCCCCCGTCCACGATCTGGTCGCGCAGCGACTCGACGATCCGGCGCACCCGGCGTGCGCCGCGCCGGCGCGGGTCGAGGAGCGCGTCGAAGGCGCGGGCGCGGCTCGCGATCTTGTAGCTGCCGGGGGGGCGCATGGGGCGCCCAGGATACCCGGAGGGCGCGGTGGGGTTCAAGTCGTCGCGGCCTCAGGCGGCGCTGTGCAGGGCCCGCCCGAGGAAGCGCTCGAGACGGGTCAGGTGGTCCGGGATGCCGCCGAGGAACTCGATCCCGTGGTCGAGCTCCTCGCCGGCGGGGCTGGTCCAGGCGATGCGCGCCACCGCCTCGAAGCGCGGCCCGCCGGGCAGCTCCACCTCGAGCAGGATGCGCCGCCCGGGCGCCAGCGTCTCGTGGCTGCGCAGCAGGAGGCCCCCCCGCGAGAGGTTCACGCAGCGGTCCTCGAAGGAGCGGAAGAAGGAGCGGCCGGTGTAGGGGTCGAGCTCGGGATCGATCGTCGAGACCCGGATCGGCGCGTCGAGCTCGACGCGCTGGTAGCGGCGGCGCTGGCCGGCGGCGTGCGGGTCCATCGCAGGGTCCTCCGGCAGCCCGTTTCGGTGCAACTCCCCGGCAGCTTGAGTGCAGCCCCCGGCGCTCAAGCCCTGCGGCGCCGGCGTCGAACAGGGGAGGCCAGGGCCGCGGCGCGCGCTGCGAGCCCCGTGGATCGCGAGTGCCAAGAGCCGCTCGGGAGTTCCATGCGCGAGCGCGTCGCATCCCAGACGGATCCCCCGGAGCCTCCGCTCCGGGAGGCGCTCGGGCTCGCGCCGGGCGAGTGGGCACGCGTCCGGATGCGGAGCGCACGGGTGCTGCTCGCGGAGCTCCGGCCGGGCGAGGATCCCCATCTCCCGGCCGATCGTGACCTCGCGCTGTGCGCGGACGTGCGGGCCTTCCCGCTGCCGGAGGTGTTCGGCTGGCTGCAGCGCGCGGGCAAGTCGGGCCTCCTCCACTTCGTCCACGAGGACCACGCGAAGTGGGTCTGGTTCCACGGGGGCGAGGTGTCCTTCGCGGCGTCGAACCAGCGCATCGACCGGCTCGGCCACTCGCTGCTGCGCGCCGGCACGATCTCGCTCGACGAGCTGCGCGACGCCGAGCGCAGCTATCGCAGCGGGCGGCGCTTCGGGAAGATCCTCGTCGAGCGCGGGCTCCTGAGCCCGCGCGAGCTGTGGACGGGGCTGCAGCGCCAGGTCGAGGAGATCGTGCGCTCGCTGTTCTCGTATCCGGCGGGCTGGCTCTGCTTCTTCGACGGCGAGGTGCAGCCCGACAACGTCGTGCGGCTCTCGCTGCCGAGCCAGCGGCTGGTCGAGGCGGGGCTGCGCTGGCGCGACGAGCTGCGGCGCTTCGTGGCCGCCCTTGCCGATGCGCGCGTCCGCATCGAGGCGGTGCCGCACCGTCGCGAGAGCCTCGGCGGGACCGAGCGCCTGATCTTCGAGGCGCTCGGCGAGGTGTCCGCGTTCGGGCCCCTGTGCCGCCGGATCGGCCTCGACCCCCCGACCTGCGCCCGCACGCTCCAGCTCCTGCACCGCGCCGGTGCGGTGCGCATCCGGCGCGTCGACGACGACCCCGACACGACCCAGCGCGTGCGCCGCAACGACCCGGGCGAGCGCCTGCGCGCGCACGTCCAGGACGCCGTGAAGCTGCTCGGCGAGCTGGCCGCGGCGCTCGACGCGGTCGCCGGCGGCGACGGCCTGCGCGAGCGCTTCGCCGGGACGGTCGAAGAGGTGGCCGGTCGCTTCCCGGGGCTGCTGGCGGGCGTCCGGCCGGGCCGAGGGGCCACCCTCGATTCGGAGCTCCTGATCGAGCGCGCCCTCGCGCTGCCGCCCGAGCGGCAAGGCGACGTCCGCGAGGCGCTCGCCGCCCTGGCCGACTACCTCGAATTCGAGGTGAAGAACCATCCCGCCATCGCGGACGCCGACGCGGTGCTGCGATCCGTGGAGCCGCTGCGCGCTAAGCTGCTCGCGTGAGACACCCTGCCGCCGGCCGTCCGCGCTCCTCGCGCGGACGGCGCCGGGCGCCGACCGGCATCCCCACCCCGCCCGATCCGGAAGGGATCGAACGCCTGCTGGGCGTGCACCCGGCGCGCGAGGCGCTGCGGGCCCGGCGCCGCGCCCTCCACCGGCTGCTGCTGCGCTGCGGCGCCGACGGCCTGCGCGAGGAGCAGATGGATCTGGCCCGGCTCGCCGAGCAGGGCGGGGTGGCGGTCGAGGCGCGACCGGCTGGCGACTTCGACCGCGTGGCGCCGGCCGGCCTCCCGCACCAGGGCGTGCTCCTCGAGGCCGGGCCGATCCCCGAGCTCCCGCTCGAGGCGCTGGTGCCGGCGCCGGACGAGGCGGGCTGGCTCGTGGCCCTCGATGGGGTCGAAGACCCGCAGAACGTCGGCGCCATCCTGCGGGTGGCGGACGCCGCCGGGGTCGGGGGAGTGCTGCTTCCCGAGCGGCGCGCGGCCCCGCTCTCGCCCGCAGTCGCCCGGGCGAGCGCGGGCGCCCTCGAGCACCTCCCGGTGGCCCGGGTCGGGAACCTCGCGCGCGCACTCCATCTCTTGAAGGAGCGGGGCTTCTGGGTGCACGGTGCCACCCCCGACGCGCCGCTCGATCTCTACGAGACGCCCGACCGGCTCTTCGACCGCCGGCTCGTCCTGGTCGTCGGCGCCGAGGGCCGGGGCCTCCGCCCCGGCATCCGGGCCGCAGCCGACACCCTCTACCGGATCCCGATGCGGGGTCGGATCGGGTCGTTGAATGTGGCTTCGGCCGCGGCCGTCGTGCTCTTCGAATGGACCCGCCGGACCCGTCTCCCAGGGCCGTGATCCCCTCGGGTCGCCCCGTCCCGTCCCGGGCCGGACGCCACGGACTTGGCAGCGATCTTGCCGGGGGGGAGTCAACCGCTATAGTGCGCCGATCGCCAAGCCGGGCTGGCGTAGCTCAACTGGTAGAGCGGCGGATTTGTAATCCGCAGGTTACGGGTTCGAGTCCCCTCGCCAGCTCCATCGAGCGCACGGCGGAGAGCGATCGGGACCGAGCGCGCGACCCTGGCGCATCGAGGGGCGAGCGACGTCGGCGGACCGGCCTGGCACGGCGGCGAATCGACAACGAGACCAGCAATCCGGACACCCCGTGTCCCAGCGTCGCAGGCAAGCGATGTCCGACACGGAATGGGGACGGGTTGCCCTTGCCCTTTTTCCCGCGCGTGCACGCGCGCGGACCGGAGAGGTACCGAAGCGGCCAAACGGGGCAGACTGTAAATCTGCTGGCTCACGCCTTCGGAGGTTCGAATCCTCCCCTCTCCACCAGAGCAAGCGGGGGCGAAGCCGGCGCGCGCAGCGAGCCACAGGCGAGCGGAGTCCATCGGGACGCCCCCGGAACCTGCAACGAACTCTTCGGCTTGAACGCAACAGGAGTCTACGAGCGGGAATAGCTCAGCTGGCTAGAGCACGAGCCTTCCAAGCTCGGGGTCGCGGGTTCGAATCCCGTTTCCCGCTCCAATCAGAGAAGGAACGAGGCCCACGTAGCTCAGTTGGCAGAGCACGTCCTTGGTAAGGACGAGGTCACCGGTTCGATCCCGGTCGTGGGCTCCAGCACGACGTAGCGGGAGAGAGGGAAGCCATGGCCAAGGCGAAGTTCGAGCGCACGAAGCCGCACGTGAACGTGGGGACGATCGGTCACGTGGACCACGGCAAGACGACGTTGACGGCGGCGATCACGCAGCGGCAGGCGGCGAAGGGG
>JAPSFT010000041.1 GCA_035063765.1 Deltaproteobacteria bacterium | reverse complement strand
GGGCCGGCAGCGTGCCGATCTGGAAGCCGAAGCTCGATGCCGTCATGGCGCCTGCGAAGGCCGTGCCGGCGCCCAACAGGGACACGGCGCCGACGGCCAGGAGAGCGAACAACTTGCGCATGGGAAATCCTCTCTCGATCGTTGGTCGGTCTGGCTTCACCGGCCCCCCGCGGCACCCTGCCGCCTCGCCGGCGTCGTCCCCCTCACATCCGGAACCGTCGGATCCAGGATCCAACCGTCGGATCCAACCGTCGTATCCAACCGCCCTCGCCTCGGCACTCATCCGTCGCGGCGGATGCTGCTAGCCTTCCGGGTTCGCCTGGGCCTCGGCTGGCCGCGGATCGCCGGCCTGCGTGGGGACATCGGGGAGGTAGGAGCGATGAAGACCTTGGTGGCAGGAATTTCCTCGGGAGTCCTGCTCGGCCTGCTGTGCAGCCTGCTCGCCTGCGGAAGCCCCGAGGGGACGATGGATGACGTGCGGGCACTGCAGGACGCGGGCGCCTATTCCGAGTCGCTGGAGCCGCTTCGCCAGATCCTCGCCGAGCGCCCGGACGACCCGGAGGCCAACTACCGGCTCGGCCTCGCGCTGGTGCGGACCGGGGACGCCTCCCGCGCCGTCTTCCCGCTGCAGAAGGCCGCCCGGGACGAGAGCGAGGCGCGCCAGGCCGGTCTGCTGCTGGCGATCACCCTCGTCGACATCAAGAACTTCGCGGAGGCGATCGACGCCACCGACATCGTGCTCGCCCGAGACCCCGAGGACGAGGCGGCGCTCTCGATCCGCACCCAGGCCGCCCTCGGTGCCAGCCGCCCGGCCGTCGCCCTCGACGCGGCCGAGCGGCTGCTCGCCCTCGACCCCGAGCGGGCATCGACCCTGTCCCTCAAGGCGGCGGCGCTCATGCACATGGGCAAGCTCGACGAGACGGAGGAGGTCCTGCTCGCCACCGAGAAGCTCGACTGGGAGGGCGACCCGTCGGGCCGGGGCCGCACCTGCCTCGTGCTCGCCAACTTCTACGGGCGCTTCCGCGAGGACCCGGACCGGGGCGTGAAGAAGGTGAAGGAGTGCCTCGAGCGCTTCTCCGACGATCTCACCCTCGAGCCGATCGCCGCCCAGGCGTACGACGACATGGGCCGCCCCGAGGAGGCGAAGGCGCTGATGGAGCGCGCCTTCGCGCGCAACCCGGCGGACCAGGGCCTGCGCCGGCTGCTCGCCCAGCGCCTGCAGGCCGAGGGGGAGGGCGAGCGGGCGGAGTCGATGCTCCTCGAAGGCGCCCGCACGAGCGGCGACCCGCGCGCGTGGATCTCGCTCGCCGGCTCCTACCGGACCCGCAACGAGCCCGAGAAGGCGCTCTCGGCGGTGGACGAGGCGCTCGCGCTGGCACCCCGCTCGGAGGAGCTGCGCTTCGTCCGGGCCGACGTGTTGATGGACCTCGGCCGGCTCGACGAGGCGCAGGAGATCGTCCCGCAGGTGGGGAATCCGGTGCTGGCGGGCGTGCTGCGCGGGCGGCTCGCGCTCGAGCGCGGCGACCCGAAGCAGGCGCTCGCCGAGCTCGGGCCGGCGATCCAGGCCTGGCCGCAGAACGCCGGCGCCCGGATGCTGGCAGCGGAGGCCGCCCACCAGCTCGGCGACATCGACCGCACGCTGAGCGAGCTGCGCGAGGCGAGCCGCGCCGAGCCCCGCGAGACCGACGCCGCGCTGCTGCTCGCCCGCCTGCAGCTTGCGCGCGGCAACTACCCGGAGGCGGCCGAGATGGCACACCGGCACCTCAGCTACCGCGACGCCCAGAGCGTGTCGGCCTACCTGGTCGCCGCACGCGCACTCGCCGGCCTCGACCGGCTCGACGAGGCCTACGAGAAGCTCGCGGAGCTGCGCGAGAAGCCGGGCAGCGCCGGCGTCGCGCTCGCCGAGGAGGCGGGGCTGCGGCGCGGCGCCGAGGGCCCCGAGGCGGCGCTCGCCATCCTGCGCAAGGAGACGGCGTCGATCGACCTCGGCGCGCCCGAGAACGAGATCGCGCTGCGCACGCTCGTCGATCTCGCGGTGGCCGCCGGGCAGGCGGAGCAGGCGCGGGAGCGGGTCGCGGCGCTGGCGGCGGCCCAGCCGGAGCGGGCGCGGCTCGCGGCGCTCCAGGGACAGCTCGCGCTCACGGCGGGCGACAGCGCGGCGGCGGCTGCCGCCTTCGAGCGCGCCCTCGCGGCCGATCCCGCCTGCGCACCGGCGCTGGCCGGCCAGGGCGAGCTGGCCGCCGCAGCGGGCCGGACCGATGAGGCCCTCGCCCTCCTCGAACGGGCTGCGGAGCAGGAGCCCGACGTGCCGGAGCACGGCCACCGCGCCGCCCAGCTCCAGCTCGCCGGCGGCGACGCCGAGGGGGCCCTGCGCAGGCTGCGGGTGCTGCGCGCCCAGAATCCCGAGCACGCCGGGATCGCCAACGACCTCGCCTTCCTGCTCGCCAGCCGCAACGAGTCGCTCGACGAGGCGCTGGTCCTCGCACAGCAGTCGCGGCGGCTCGCGCCGCAGCCGGAGGTGATCGACACGCTCGGCTACGTGCAGCTCGCCCGCGGCGAGTACCAGGCGGCAGCCGCCAGCTTCCGCGAGGCGCTCGCAGCCCGGCCCGACTACGGCAGCGCGCGCTACCACCTCGGGCTCGCGCTCGCCCGGCAGGGCGATCGCGACGGCGCCCGCGAGGCGTTCCAGGTCGCCCTGGCCGGCGGCCCGTTCGACGAGGCGGAGCAGGCCCGGCAGGAGCTCGGCAAGCTCGCCGGGGAAGGAGCAGGCGAGTGATCGGGCGGCTGGCGATCGTGACGGTGCTCCTGCTCGGGACCGCCGGCCTGGCGGGCTGCCGCTCGCCGGAGGCCCGGCGCGACGCGCACCTGGAGCGTGCCCAGGAGTTCCTGGCCGAGGGCAAGAGCGCCGAGGCGCTGATCGAGCTGCGCAACGCGCTCAAGCTCGACCCGAAGAGCGCCAGCCTGAACCAGCGCATCGGCGCCATCCTCGAGCACACCGGCCGGCTCGCCGACGCGCTCTTCTTCTTCCAGGAGGCGCACCGGCTCGCGCCCGAGGACGCCGACGCGGCGCTCGCCTACGCCCGGCTCTCGCTCTTCGACAACCCCGAGCTCGCCCGCACCCTGATCGACGGCGTGATCGAGCGCGAGCCCGACAACGCGAAGGCCTGGATCCGGCGCTCGGAGCTCGCGCTCGCGCAGGCCAAGGCCGACGACGCCCTGGCCGCAGCGCTCACGGCGAGCGAGCTCGCGCCGAACGACCACATGGCCCTCTTCCAGGTCGGGATCGTGCAGCGCGCGCGCATCCGCGAGCGGGAGCTGCGCCGGCAGCCGCCGGACCCCGCCCTCTTCGAGCAGGCGCTCGCCGCCTTCGACCGCGGGCTGGCGGTGGCGCCCGACGACGCGCCGGTGGAGGAGGTCGTGCGCGGCTACATCGAGCGCGCGCTGGTGTTCGCTTCCTGGCCGGAGCGCAGGGGCGAGGCCGGCGCCGCCTTCGAGCAGGCGGCAGAGGCCGCCCGCCAGCGCTCGAGCGTGGTGGAGGAGCAGCGCACCCTCGACGAGCTGCGCCGCTTCGCGCGCGCCACCGGGGACACGGCGCTCGAGCGCCGGGCCCTCGAGCGCCAGGTCGAGATCGACCCCGCGAACCTCGACGCATGGGGGCGCCTGATCGCGGCGAGCGAAGGCGACGAGGTGCCGAAGCGGCTGATCCAGGCGCTGCCCGACGAGCCGCGGGCCCACGCCCTCTACGCCCAGACCCTGGCCCGGCGCGGGCGCGGCGAGGAGGCCGTCGCCTATCTGCGCGAGGTCGAGGGCCGCCTCGACGATCCCGTGCCGCTGCGCGGCGCCCTGGCGGCGCTGCACATCGAGGCGGGCCGCTTCGACGAGGCCCATGCGATCGAGCGGCAGATGCGCGAGGAGAGCCCGGAGCGGCCGGAGACGGACGAGGTCGTCGGATTGCTGGCGATGCGCGAGGGCCGCTTCGCCGACGCTGCGGCCGCCTCGCGCCGGCTGATCGAGCGCCAGGAGACGCCGCACGCGCTGCTCCGCCTGGGCGAGGCGGAGTTCCGGCTCGGCAACTACGAAGCAGCGCTCGGCCCCATCAACCGGGCGCTCGAGCTGAGCGGCGACGGCCCGCAAGGCCTGCAGGCGCTGCGGCTGCGGGGGCTCGTGCAGATCGCCTCCGGAGACGCCGAGGGCGGCGTCCAGACCTTCGGGCGCGTGCGCCGCGTCACGCGCGGCTCGCTGATGCCCGAGGACGTCGGCACCGTGGCGAGCGCGCTCTACGCCACCGGCCGGGCCGAGGCCGCCCGCGAGCTGCTCGACACCATGCTCGCGACCGAGCACCCCCCCCTCGACGCCGTCGTGCTCTACCTGCGAAAGGAAGGGCCCGGGAACCCGCAGCGCGCCCAGGAGCTGCTCGAGCGGGCGCTCGCCGAGAGGCCCTTCGAGGCCGTGCTGATCGGCCAGCAGATCCGGCTCGCGCTCGCCGCCGGCGAGAAGGAGCGGGCCGAGCAGATCGCCGCCGAGGCCGTCGCGGCGCGGCCCGAAGCCGCGATCTTCTACCGGCAGCAGGCCCAGGTGCTCCTCGCGAACGGCAAGCCCGAGCAGGCGCTCGCGGCGATCGAGCGCGCGGTGGCGCTCCTGCCGGAGCTGCCGGGCGCCGCCGACCTGCTGACGGGCCTGCTCACCCAGCTCGGCCGCGAGCAGGAGGCCGTCGACCGGCTCGAGGCGCGCGCGCGGGCCGGCAAGCTCCCGGTCTCCGACCGCGTCCTGCTCGCGCGCCTCCAGATCCAGAACGGCAACGACGCGCGCGCGATCGAGCTGCTCGAATCCGTGGTGGCCGAGCGCAACGACCTGCCCGGTGCCCGCAACGACCTCGCCTTCCTGCTCGCGCGCCAGGGGACGGACCTCGAGCGCGCCCTCGATCTCGCCCAGGAGGCGCGCTCGGCGCTGCCCCGCTCGCCGGAGGCGGCCGACACCCTCGGCCTCGTCTACCTGCGGCGGAACCTCCCGGAAGCCGCCGTCGACCAGTTCCGGGCGGCGATCGAGCTCGCCAAGGCCCAGAGCCCCGCGTGGGCCACCTCGCAGTACCACCTGGGGCTCGGCCTCAAGGCCCTCGGCCGCCACGACGAGGCCCGCCAGGCCTTCGAGCGCGCTCTCGCCGCTGCCACGCCGTTCCCCGAGCTCGAGGAGACGCGCCGCGAGATCGAGAGCCTCGCGCAGGCGCCGGCCGGCTCGTCCTAGGCAGGGCGGGCAGCGGTGCTGACGCCGCTCCTCTACGGCCTGGCGCTGGCCTCGGGCTTCGCCGCCCTGGTCTACCAGGTCGCGTGGTCGCACCTGCTCGCGCTCACCTTCGGCAGCTCGACGCTCGCCGCCAGCGCGGTGGTCGCGGGCTTCCTCGGTGGCATGGGGATCGGCGCCTGGGGCTACCACCGCGTGGTGGCGCGGATCGAGCGGCCGCTCGTCGCGTACGCCGGGCTCGAGCTCGGCATCGCGGCGAGCACGGCGGCGTTCACGGTGCTCTTCGCGGCGCTCCCCGCGCTGTTCGCAGACCTCTCGGCGGGCGCAGCGCCCGCGCTGGTCGGCACCCCCGCCCGGATCGCCGCGGTCCTGCTCCTGCTGCTCGTGCCGAGCGCGCTGATGGGTGCCACCTACCCGGCGCTCTGCATCGCGCTGATCCACTCGAAGCAGGGCCTCGACCGGCACCTCGGCCCGATCTACGGGCTCAACACGCTCGGCGCCGCCTTCGGGGCCGCGGCGGCCGGCTTCGTGCTGCTCGAGTGGCTCGGGGTCCGCGGCGCGATCACGCTCGCGAACGGCACGAATCTCGCCGTCGCGGCCGCGGCGTGGCTCGCGGCGCGCCCGGGCACCACGACGGCGGCGGAGGCCGCCGCGGCGCTGCGCGACGAGCCGCTGCCGTCGCGGCTGCCGGCCTGGGCCCTCGCCGGGCTGCTGGCCGGCTCCGGCGCCACCACGATCGGCTACGAGGTGATCTGGTTCCGCGCGCTCCGCTACGTGGTGGGCAACAGCAGCTACGCGATCAGCGCCTCGCTCGCGGTCTTCCTGCTCGGCCTCGGGATCGGCGGCATGGCCTCGCGGCTGCTGCTGCGGGCGCGCGAGGTCGAGCGCGCGCTCGCCTGGATCCAGCTCGCCACCGCGCTGCTCGCGGCGGCGGCTCTCGCCGGCATCCACGCCCTCCTGTCGGTGCCGGACCTGCGCGACTCGCTCAGCATCTTCTCGGAGTCGCTCGCCGCGCGGCCCTGGGAGGTCCGCCTCGCCACCGGCGCGGGAACCGCCGCGGCGCTGCTGCTGCCGGCGACGCTGTGCATGGGGCTCACCTTTCCCCTGGCGAGCCGGCTCTACCTGGGCCGCGTCGGCCGGCTCGGCGCCCGCGTGGGCGGCGCCTACCTGTGGGCCAACCTCGGCAGCATCGCCGGCGCGCTCGCCGCCGCGCTGCTCTTGCTGCCCGGCTTCGGCGTCGTCGGCGCGGTGCGTCTCCTGATGGTCGTGAACGGCGCGCTCGCCGTCGCGGTGCTGTTCGCGGCGCGCCAGCCCGCGGCGCTCTGGCGGGCGGGCGCGGCGGCAGCGGCGTGCGGCGTGGTGCTGGTGGCGCTCCCGGCGCGGCTGCCGTTCGCCGGCGAGCCCCTGATCGCGCAGTCCGTGCCGCGCCTGCTCTTCGAGCGCGAGGAGGAGATCGGCACCGTCCAGGTGTGGGCCGACCCGCAGCAGCCCGACCGTCTCGCCATGGCCATCGACGGGTCGGTGATCGCCACCAGCGCCGATCTCTACGCGGGGCTCTACGCCAAGCAGGTCCTGCTCGCGCACCTCCCCCTGGCGCTCGATCCGAGCGTGCGCCGGGTGCTGTCGATCGGTGTCGCCTCCGGCTCCACCCACGCGGCGCTGGCGTCCTACCCGGAGCTCAGCGCGCTCGACGCCGTCGAGATCAACCCGGCGGTGCTCGAGGCAGCGCGCTGGTTCCCGGAGGCGCAGGCGCTCGCGGACCCGCGCAGCGACGTGGTCGTGGAGGACGCGATCCACTACCTGCTGCGCACGCGCGAGAGCTGGGACCTGATCGTCTCGGACGCGAAGCAGAACAAGGACTTCTCGGGCAACGGCCGGATCCTGTCGCTCGAGCTCTACCGCTTCGCGCTGGCCCGCCTCTCGCCGTGCGGGATCTTCGCGCAGTGGATCCCGCTCTCGAACGCGCCCGAGAGCCTCACCCTGATCCTGCGCACGTTCCTGGCCGCCTTCCCCGAGGTCGAGCTCTTCGCCGATGCGCCGGAGTCGCTCTACATGCTCGGCAGCCGCTGCCCGATCGCGGGGCGGGGGGTGCGCGCGCAGGCGGACTTCGCGGCGCGCGGGCTCGCCGGGCAGCTCGAGCCCTACGGCTTCCCGACCGTCGCCGACCTGCTGGCGCTCTGGGTGACCGGCGGCGCGAGCCTCGCGGCGCGGCTCGGGCCCGGCCCCGTGAACGACTGGGACCGGATGCGCCTCTCCTACGCGAGCTTCCGCGCCCGGCCCTCGCTGCGCGACGCGCCCGCCGCGAACCTGGCGCTCCTGATCGGCGCGGGCGAAGCCGGGAGCCGGCCGCCTTCCCCCTTCGAGGCCCCCGGGTCGCCGTTCGCGACCTCGCGGCCGCTCGTGCAGGAGGCGAAGCTCCTCCAGCTGCGCGGGGAGCCCTCCGCGGCCCGCCGCCGCTTGCGCGCCGCCCTCGCGGCGAACCCCGGGGACGCCGCGGCGCAGCGCACGCTCGTCGCGTTGCGCACGGTCACGATCGGTCCCTGACGCAGCGGCTGGCCTCGGACGCGTGGCTCCACCCCGTCCTGGTGTCATCCACCGAGCGCGCGGACCTGCGCGATCTCGGCGCGGATGCGCTCGTCGATCGGGCCGCCGCGGGCCAGGGCCCGCTCGAGCGCGGCCAGGGCCTCCGCGTGCTCGCCGCGCGCGAGGTGCGCGGTCGCGAGCACGCGCAGCTCGAGCTGCGTCGGGTTCGGGAGGCTCGAGAAGCGCGCGACCCACCAGCCGGCGATCTCGCGCACCAGGGCCTGGAAGCGCGGGTCCCCGCGCAGCGGCGCGAAGACCGGGTCGCCCTGGAGCTGTTCGAAACGGTTGAAGCCGAGCTCCCAGGCGGCGCGCAGGTCCCGGATCGCGGCGCCGTTGTCCCCGGCCTGCGCGGCACGGCGGGCGTGGAGCAGCAGGGCCGAGCGTCCCTCGGGATAGTGGCGGGCCGCGTCCGCCAGGATCCGGGCCGGCGAGGCCCAGATGCGCGCGCGCGCGTTCGCGTGGACGGCGAAGCCGGCGACGAGCGCGACGGCCGCCGCCGGCGCCGCCACGGCGAGCCCGCTTCGGAGCGCGGCGCCGAGCGCCGGGGCGCGTCGTGTCCAGAGCTCGAGCCCGGCGAAGAGCGCGCCGCCGAGCAGGCCGGGGAGGATGTAGTAGAGGTAGCGGTCGGCCATCGGGTGCAGGAACGGGAAGAGCTGGGAGACGGGCAGGAACGACGCGCCGGCCAGCGCCCAGAAGGCGGCCTCCGCGCGCCGCCCGAGCAGGCACACGGCACCACGCACGGCGAGCAGCAGCGAGAGCGCGGCGCCGGCGAGCCACCAGGGATCGCGCCAGGACAGCACGGGCGCCGGCTCGTGGAAGGTCGAGACCCCGAGCGAGCTCAGCGACATCCACGCGTAGCGGGCGGCGATCGCGAAGCTGGTGCGGAGGCGGACCCAGGAGTCGGGATGGAGCGGCTCGGCGGCGCCGGTGCGCTGGTGGGTCCAGAGCTCGGCCACCGCGTAGCCGCCCAGCGCAACGGCCCAGAGCGCCAGCCAGCCGGCCCGCACCCTGCCCTCGCGCGTCCAGTCGAGGATCGCCGCCACCGGCAGCACGGCGGCGGCGGTGGGCTTCGCGAGCAGCGCGAGCGCGAACAGCAGAGCCGCGAGCGCCGGGCGCCGGGGATGGGCGAGCAGCGCCCCCATCGCCAGGACGAAGGACGACGGGGTCTTGAGCTGGGAGACCCACGCCACCGCCTCGACGTTGGCCGGATGGAGCAGGAAGAGCCCGCCGCCGAAGAGCGCGAGAGCCGCCGGCAGGCCGGCCCGCGCGAAGACCAGCACGAGGAGCAGCGCGCCGGCCGCGTGCAGCACCACGTTCACGACGTGGAAGCCGAACGGGGCGTCGCCGAAGAGCTGCCACTCGAGGGCGTGGAGCAGGAGGTGGACCGGGGTGTAGTTGACCACGAACACGGCCGCCGTTCCGTTGGGGTCCAGGATCTCGACCAGGTTGCGGGCGCTGAGCTCGTGGACGTAGGGGTTGGTGGCGACGTAGTGGAGGTCGTCGGAGACGAAGGCGCCCGAGAGCGACGGCGCGTAGACCGCCAGCGCGACCAGCACGAAGGCGAGCCCGAGCAGCACGAGCGCGCGCGGCTGCGCCAGCAGGTGCGCGCCGTCCCCACCCTCGGCGGGCGGCGGCGTAGGGTCGGGGCGTCGGCGCGCCATCACTCGGGAACCACTCGGGGACGGTCCTTTGCTTCGCTCGTTCGGGGACGGACCCGGGGGCGCCGGCAAGCGTGTCCCTGGACGGCGGAAGCCAAGGGACCGTCCCCGGACGCGGCGCCGTAGAGTAGCGTCTGGGCCCCGTTCCCCGGGTGCTCCCCCGGACCAGGAGAGGCAGTGCCCGCAGACGAGGTCGATGCCGGCGCCCGCGCGCCCGTCCCGCCGCCGGCCGGCCGCAGCCTGCCCGCGCGTGCCCTCGCGGTGGTCGCGCTCGCCTTCGTGGCGATCGGCCTCGGGCTCTACGGCCCGTCCCTCGAAGGGCCCTTCCTCTCCGACGACCTGCTCTACCTCGAGGGCAACCCGAACCTGCGGCTGCCGTTCACGGCGGCGCTCGAGCGGATGCTCGACCCCTACTTCGCCAACTGGACGCCCGTCCATCATCTCCTGCTGCTCGTCGAGTGGCGGCTGTTCGGGGCCTGGACGGCGCCCTACCACGTCGTCAACGTCGTGCTGCACGCGGCGGCGGCGACGGCCCTCGCCGCCGCTGCCGCCCGGGCCGGGCTGTCGCGGGGAGCGGCCCTCGCCGCCGGCGTCCTCCTGCTGGTGCACCCGGCCGCCAGCGAGGCGGTCGTCTGGATCAGCCAGTCGAAGACGCTTCTATGTGTCAGCTTCGGGCTGCTCGCGCTGGAGCGCTGGATCGCGCATCTGCAGGCGCCGTCCCGGGGGCGGCACGTGGCCGTGCTGGCTGCGGGCCTGCTGGCGCTGCTGGCCAAGCCGGCGGCGCTGCCGCTGCCGCTGATCCTGCTCGGCACCGCCTTCTGCCTGCGCGCGAACCTGCGCCGCGCCGCCGCCGACCTCCTGCCCCTGCTGCTCGGCGCCCCGCTGGCCTTCCTGCTCAACCTCTACGCGCAGGCGATCGGCGGCGGCGTGGCGCCCTGGTTCGGCGGCTCGGCGCTCGCCACCGCGCAGATCCTGCCGTGGGTGGTCTGGCGCTACCTGCGCCTCGCCGTGCTGCCGGTCGGGCTCGCCCACGGCGTGCACCCCGCGCCGATCACGGGATGGAGCGATCCCGCGCTGCTCGGCCCGCTGCTGGCGCTGGCCGCCGCGGCCGCCTCCGTCACGATCCTGTGTCTCCGGCGCCGCGAGCGCGCGATCGGCCCGCTCTGGTTCGTGGCGATGCTGGCGCCGGTGGCGCAGGTGGTGCCGATGGCGGTGGTGTACGCCGACCGGTACCTCTACGCCGCCCTGCCGGGCGCGATCTGGCTGCTGGTGCAGCTCGGCGACGAGTGGGCGCACGCGCGGGGGCCGCGGGCGGCCCGCGCGCTGGCGGTGACCACCGCCGCCGCCGCCCTCGCCCTCGCGGCCGGCACCGTCACCCGGGCGCGGATCTGGGCCGACCCGGAGGCGCTCTACCGCGAGTCCGCCCGGGCCTTCCCGCTCGGCCGCTTCGCCTGGACCGGCGTCGGCAGCGTGCTCGACCGGCGCGGCGATCTCGCCGGCGCCGCCGCCGCCTACCGCCACTCGCTCCACGCGTATCCCGACGACCCGCAGGTGCGCTACCTGCTGGGCGACGTGCGGCTGCGCCAGGGCGACGCCGCGCGCGCCCTCTACGGCTTCGAGGAGGCGCTGCGCCTGGCGCCGGAGAGCTTCGCCTCCGAGCGCAGCTTCATCGAGGGCCGCGTACGGGGGCTCCGCGCGCGGGGCGTGCGGCCCGTCCCCGACCCTCCCGAGGCGCCGCCCCCGTCAGGGCCCCGCGAAGGACAGTAGGAAGACGAGGCCGGTGGCGGTCAGCCAGGCGCGCCCGGCGGCGACCGCCGCCGGTCCCCCGAGCCGCGCGAGGCGGGTCTCGGCGGCCTGCGCCCCGAGCGCGAACTGCACCGCGAGCGGCGCCACGAGCCCGAGCAGGTAGAGGGCCTTGGCCTGCCCGAAGTAGGGCAGCTCGAGGGTGAGCGCGACGAAGGCCAGCGCGAGCGCGCCCTCGAGCCCCAGCACGAACGACCACGCGGCGCGCCGCGGCCCCGGCCCGAAGGCGCGCCGCGCGCTCTCACCGACACCGACCAGGAGCACCCCGGTCGCGGGCAGCGCGAGCCAGTAGCCGAGCGCCGCCCACTGCCAGTCCCACGGCGGGAGCGCGGCGGCGGTGGCGCGGCCGCCGGCCCAGCCGTCGCCCCAGAAGCTCGAGTAGAGCGCGTCGGCGAAGGAGCGGAAGCCCGCGAAGACCGGCAGGCGCAGCGCCTCGCCGAAGCCCAGGTAGTAGCCCCAGCCGTGGAAGCCCGGCTGCGACCACCAGACCCGGCCCGGGAGGTTCCAGTTGCCCGCCAGCGGCGAGCCGTAGGCCAGCCACTGGCGCAGGTACCACCAGCCGGCGAGGGCGAGGACCGGCGCGCCGAGCGCGGCCGCGAGCCCCGCGAGCCGCGCCGGCCGGACCCGCTCGACGACGGCCGCACGGCCGAGCACCACCCCGGTGGCCACCGCGGCGGCGACCAGCGCCGTCACCTTCACGAGCAACGCGACGCCGAGGGCCGCACCGGCGCCGAGCAGCGCCCGGGGCTCCGTCGAGGGGCGCGCGAGGGCGCGGGCGCACAGCCAGACCGCGAGCCCGAACGCGGCTGCGTGCAGCGGCTCGTTCGAGACGTAGGCGGAGGCGTAGAGGTTGAGGGGCAGGGCGCCCGCGAAGAGCACGCCCACCGCCGCCAGGAGCGGCCGCCCCGGCACCAGCACGGCAGCCAGCGCCCACGCGAGCCAGGCCTGCGCGAGCCCCGCCGCGAAGGAGGGCAGCTTCGTGAGGGCCACCTCCCAGCCGGGCGCGAAGGCGGCCGCCCCTTCCTGGAGCGCCGCGACGAGCGCGTAGTAGAGGGGCGGGTGGTAGGTCGACCAGCCCTCGGTCGCGAGCGGGAGCGCGCCGCGCTCGCGCAGGAGCGCGACGTACTCGAGGTGCCCGTTCGCATCGAAGCCGGTCCGCAGCGGCAGCGCGAGGAAGCTCGTGGCGAACAGGCCGAGCCACGCGAGGTGCACGGCGGCGAGGGCGAGCGCCGGCGCCCGCTCGGGCCGCCGCGCGAGGGCGGCTCCCGCGGCGAGCCACCCGGCCCACGCCCCGAGCAGGATCCCGGCGAAGGCGAGGCCCCGCTCCCGCAGCGCTCGCGCCGGCCGCGGGCCGAGGATCGCGCTCGGGTGCGGGCGGGTGTCGTCGGGGAGCACCGCCGCCCGCGGCGGGCCGCCGTCGATCGAAACCTGCCAGTCCGGGCCCGTCGCGAGGGCGCCCCCGGGCCACTCGAGGCGCGCCCGCAGCAAGGGCGGCCCGCGCGGGTTCCAGACCGCCACCTCGATCTCGTTCGGGCCCGGGCGCAACGCGGCGCCGACCTCGAGCACGCGGTCGCGGCGCCAGGCGGGGTCGGGGTCGGGCGAGGCGGCGATCGCGACGCCGTTGACCTGCACGCGCCAGGCGCGTGCGGCCCGCAGCCGGAGCGACGCGGAGGCCGGCGCCGCGGCCAGCGGGAAGCGCGCGACGAAGCGCGCGACCGGCGGCGCCGCCCGCCCCCACTGCTGGGTGCGGGCGTCGACGGGCTGCGGATCGGTGATCCAGGCCGCCGTGCCGTGCTGGTGGACGAAGGCGACCTCCGGGGAGCAGGCGCAGCGCCAGCCGAGGAGCGCCAGCGCGCCGGCGCAGAGCCCGGCCGCCGCGAGGCGCTGGACGCGCGCGGCGCTCATGCGTCGCCCGGGTGCATCGCGGCCTCAGCGCGAGGCGGCGAAGTCGCCGACGAAGAGCACCTCGTTGAGCGCACCCGTGCGATAGCCCTCGAGGTCGAGCGAGACGAAGCGGAAGCCGAGCGGCTTGATCGCGGCCACGATCGCGCGGGCCGCGGACGGATCGAGCGCGCGCGGCAGCTCGCCCGGGTCGATCTCGATGCGCGCCAGCTCGCCGTGGTGGCGCAGGCGCACCTGCCGGAAGCCGAGCGCGCGCAGGCGCTCCTCGCCCGCCTCCACCTGCGCGAGCCGCTCGGGCGTGACCTCCGTGCCGTAGGGCAGGCGCGAGGACAGGCAGGCCGACGCCGGCAGATCCGCGGTCGGCAGGCCCGCGGCCCGCGAGAGCGCGCGGATCTCGGCCTTTGCGAGCCCGACGTCGAGGAAGGGCGAGAGCACGCCGCGCTCGCTGGCGGCGCGGTGGCCGGGCCGGAAGTCCCCGGTGTCGTCGGTGTTGACGCCGTAGGCGACGGCGTCGAAGCCCTCCGCGTCGCGCAGCGCGCCGAGCACCGCGAAGAGCTCGGACTTGCAGTGGTAGCAGCGGTCGGGCGCGTTGGCGCGGTAGGCCGCGCTCTCCATCTCGCGGGTGCCGACGAAGCGGTGCCGCAGCCCGCACGCGCGCACCACCTGCTCGGCGACCCGCCGGTGCGCTGCGGGATAGGAGGGCGACAGGGCGGTCACCGCGAGCGCCCCGTCGCCGAGCGCCCGGTGGGCCGCCCAGGCGAGGAAGCTCGAGTCGACCCCGCCCGAGAACGCCACCAGCACCCGGCCCGCGGTACGCAGGCGCTCGTCGAGGGCGGCGGCCTTCGCGGCGAGGGCGGGGGCGAGGGAGTCGGCGTAGGGCATGGCGTGCGGCGCGAAGGTATCAAACGGGCCGAGCGTCCGGCCGACGCCTCCGAGCGGAGCGCGCGGAGGGCTATGCTGCGCGCACGGCGACGGCGGGGAGCCGAGGGGGGGACATGGCCAAGCTGCGGGTGGGGCTCGTCTACGGGGGCCGCTCGGTCGAGCACGAGGTCTCGCTGCAGTCGGCGGCCTCGATCCTGCGCAACCTCGACCCCTCGCGCTACGAGGTCTGGCTCGTCGCGATCGACCACGACGGGCACTGGCGCCTCGGCGCCCCGGGCAGCTCGCTCGAGAGCGCGCTCGCGCGCGGCGTCCCCGTGCAGCTTCCGGCGACGCCCGCGCAGAACGCGCTCCAGCCCCTGGCCGGCCCCTCGGGCCCGACCCCGCTCGACGTGCTGTTCCCGATCGTGCACGGCCACGGCGGCGAGGACGGCACGCTCCAGGGCCTGCTCGAGCTGGCCGGCCTGCCCTACGTCGGCTCGGGCGTGCTCGGCTCCGCGATCCAGATGGACAAGGAGGTCAGCAAGCGGCTGCTCGAGCAGGCGGGCATCCCCGTCTGCCCGTGGCGCGTCGTGCGCGAGGCCGAGCTGGCACGCGATCCGCGCGGCGTGGCGCTGCGGGTCGCCGACGAGCTCGGCCTCCCGGTGTTCGTGAAGCCGGCGAACTCGGGCTCCTCGGTCGGCATCGCCAAGGTGAAGGAGGTCCGCGCGCTCCCCCGCGCGCTCGCCGAGGCCACGCGCTACGACACCAAGCTGCTCGTCGAGCGCGCGCTCGACGCCCGGGAGATCGAGGTGGCGGTTCTCGGGGACGACACACCCGAGGCGTCGGTGCCGGGTGAGATCCGGCCGCGCCGAGAGTGGTACGACTACGAGGCCAAGTACGTGGACGAGAGCACCGAGCTGCTCGTCCCCGCACCGCTCTCCGAGGAGGAGAGCGAGCGCGTGCGCGACCTCGCGCTGCGCGCCTTCCGTGCGCTCGAGGGCACGGGGCTCGGCCGGGCCGACTTCCTGCTGGAGCGCGCGAGCGGGACCTTCTACCTGAACGAGCTCAACAGCCTGCCCGGCTTCACCGAGGTCTCGATGTACCCGCGGCTGTGGGAGGCGAGCGGGCTGCCCTACCCGCAGCTCCTCGACCGGCTCGTCGAGCTGGCGCTCGCGCACCACGCGCGGCGCAGCAAGCTCGCGACGCTCTTCCGGCGCGGCTAGGAGGCCGGCGGCGGCCTCCGGGCGCCCGGCCCCCGGATGGGCGGAGGACCGCGCCGCCCGTCGGGCGGCGGCGCGGTGACGGAGCCGGGCTGCCCTATACTCGCCTGCTTTTCTCGCGAACAGGAGAGCCCGTTCTCGATGTCGATCCGCCCGGCCGCCCCCGGATCCGGTCGTCTCGCGCTGGCGTGGTCGCTGCTTGCCGTCCTCGCGCTGCTCGCCGGCTGCGCCGGCGGCAGCGAGGAGCGGCTCGCGCAGGCGCGCGCGCTCCAGGACGCAGGCGCCTTCCACGAGTCGATCGAGCCCCTGCGCGAGCTGCTGGCGCAGGAGCCCGAAGCGAGCGAGGCGCAGTTCCTGCTCGGCGTCGCGCTCCTGCAGACGGGGCAGCCGAGGCTCGCGATCGTCCCGCTCGAGCGCGCTGCGCTCTCGTCCGGGTACCACGTGCCGGCGGGCCTGCTGCTGGCGACGACCTTCCTGTCCATCGGGGCCTACGAGCAGTCGATCCGGGCCGCCGACGGCGTGCTCGCAGCCGACCCCGCGCACACCGCTGCGCGGCATCTGCGCGCGCAGGCCCTGCTCGGCGCGCAGCGTCGCGAGGAGGCCCTGGCCGAGGCGGAGCGCCTCTACCAGGCCGCGCCGGGGGACCTCCAGGCGGGTCTCCTGTACGGCGCGATCCTGGCCGAGCTCGGCCGCACCGACGAGGCCGAGCGCATGTACGCCGGCCTCGAGGCGGCGGCGGCCGCGAGCGGCGACGCGGTGGCGGCGACGCGCGGCTGCCTCGCCCGCGCCGCCTTCTTCGAGGATTCCCGCCACGACGACGCCCGGGCCGAGGCGCAGCTTCTCGGCTGCCTCGAGAAGGCACCCTCCGATCCGCTCGTGCTGCGCCTCGCCAGCGCGTTCTACGACGAACGCCAGCGCGGCGAAGAGGCGACCGCGTCCTGGCGGCGCGCGCTCGAGCGCGAGCCTGCGAACCTCGACCTCCGGCAGCTCCTGGCGCTGCGCCTGGAGCGCGCGGGGCAGGCGGAGGAGGCCCGCGCCCTGCTGCGCGAGGGGATCGAGCAGGTCGGCGGGGTGCCGGCGTGGATCGCGCTGGTGCAGCTCGAGCAGCGTGCAGGCCGGCCCGCCGCCGCGCTCGCGGTGCTCGAGCAGGCCGAGGAGCTCGAGTCGCCGCCGCCCGAGAAGCTGCTCTTCCTGAAGGGCGACCTGCTCCTCGACCTCGGGCGCCTCGACGAGGCCGAGCAGCTCGCCGGCAGGCTCCAGGAGCCGGCGTTCCGCGAGCTGCTGACGGGCAGGATCCTGCTCGCGCGCGGCGACGCCGCCGGCGCCCTCGCCGCGCTCGAGGCCGGGCTGCAACGCTGGCCCAACCACGCCGGCGCCCACTACCTGGCCGCGCTCGCGGCGCGCCAGGGCGGCGACATCGGGCGCGCGATCGCGGAGCTGCGCGAATCGGTGCGCATCGACCCGGGTGCGACCGACGCGGCGTTGCTGCTCGCCACGCTCGAAGCCTCACGCGGCGCGCACCAGGAGTCGCTCGAGGCCGCCCGCCTGTTCCTCGAGCGGCGCGGCGGTGCGCGGCCCGAGGGCTACCTGCTCGCGATCCAGGCCGAGCGTGCGCTCGGCCGCTTCGACGACGCCCGCGCGACCGCGGGCCGGCTGCGCGAGCGCGGCTTCCCGCGCGAGGCGGCGCTCGCGGGGTCCGAGATCGAGGCCGCGGCCGCCGGCTCCGGGCCCGCGGGCGCCGCGGCCGGCGCCGCGTCGCTCCGCGCGAGCGGCCTCGACCTGGGCGAGCCCGCCAACGAGCCCGTGCTGCGCCGCCTCACCGGGCTGCTGCTCGCGGCGGGCCGGAACGACGAGGCGCTGGCGACCGTCGACCGCGCCCGCGCGCGCGAGAGCCGCGCCTCGCTCGCCGAGCTGCGGGGCAGCGTCCTGCTCCGGCTCGGGCGTCCCGGCGACGCGCGCGCCGCCTTCGAGGACGCGCTCGCCCACGACCCGCGCGATGCGCGCGCGCGCGTGGGCCTCGCCGCGCTCGCCCAGGAGCGCGGCGACCTCGACGGGGCGCTCGCGCTCTACGACGAGGCCGCCACCACCCTGCCGGACGACCCGGGGCCCCGCTACGCCGCCGCCCAGATCGTGCTCGCGCGCGGCGACCGCGCCGGCGCGCGGGAGCGGCTCGAGGAGCTCGTACGCCTGCACCCGGACCATGCCGGCGCCGCCAACGACCTGGCCTGGCTGCTCGCGAGCGACGGCCGCGAGCTCGACCGTGCGCTCGCGCTCGCGCAGCGCGCGCACGGCCTCGACCCGAGCCCCGAGGTCGCCGACACGCTCGGCTGGGTGCACCTCCAGCGCGGCGAGACCGACACCGCGGTGGGTCTCTTCGAGCAGGCCCTCGCGGGCGCACCCGACTCCCAGGCCATGCGCTTCCATCTCGGGCTCGCGCTCGCGCGCCGCGGCGAGCGCGAGCGGGCCGCCGAGACCCTGCGCAGCGCCCTCGCGCCCGGCCCGTTCCCGGACGCGGAGGCCGCGCGCAGCGAGCTCGCGAGGCTCGCGGCTCCAGGGGACCCGCCCGAGGACACCGAGGGCCCGGCACCGCCGTGAACCCGATCTCGATCCGCCACCTCGACCACGTCGTGCTGCGCGTGCGCGACGTCGAGGCCTCGCTGCGCTTCTGGCGCGACGCCCTGGGCTGCCCCGTCGAGCGCGCGAGCGACGCGCTCGGGCTCTACCAGCTCCGCGCCGGCGAGAGCCTGATCGACCTCGTTCCCGTCGCGGGCCCGCTCGGCCGGGCGGGAGGCGCGCCCGCGGGCGAGGAGGCGCGCAACGTCGATCACGTCGCGCTCGCGCTCACGGCCTTCGACGAGCCCGCGATCCGCGCGCACCTCGAGGCCCACGGGATCGCAGCAGGCGAGGTGGCGCCCCGCTACGGCGCCGGCGGCATGGGACCGTCGCTGTACGTGAAGGACCCCGACGGCAACACGGTCGAGCTGAAGGGCCCGCCGGCGCCGCCGTAGCGGAGCCCCATCCGTCGAGGCCGCCGCCGCCTGGCCGGCGGATCGGGCCGGCCCGCGACGACCGGGGTCCCGCGCCTACCGGGGCGCGAGCCCCCGGGGCCCGCCGCCCGCCGGCACCTCCACGAGCGCACACAGGCCGCCGAGCTCGCCCGCCTCGAGCCGGAGCGCGCCGCCGTACTGGGCCACGACCTCGCGCACGATCGCGAGCCCGAGCCCGGAGCCGGGCGTCTGCTCGTCGAGGCGCCCGCCGCGCGCGAGCACGTGGTCGCGGGCGGCGGGCGCGAGCCCCGGCCCGTCGTCGTCGAAGGCGAGCACGAGGGCGTCCGTCTCGGTGCGGGCGCGCGCGCGCACCCGCCCGCGCGCCCACTTGCAGGCGTTCTCGAGCAGGTTGCCCGCGATCTCCTCGAGGTCCTCGCGTGCGCCGGGAAAGAGGGCGTCGGCCGGCGCGTCGAGCTCGATCGTGCACGCCGGGTACAGGCGACGCAGCGTCTCGGCGAGGGCGGCGAGGACCGGCGCGATCGGCGTCCGCACGCCGGCGACCGCCGGCCGGGGCGCGCGTGCCAGGCGCCGCTCCAGATGTCTCCACATGGTGTCGCTCTGGGCCGTGATCCGCGCGCCTCGTTCCCCGCCGAGCTCCTCGCCCTCGGCGCGGATCAGGCTGAGCGGCGTCTTCAGCGCGTGCGCGAGGTCGGCGGCCTGGTCGCGGGCGCGGCGGACCAGCTCGGCGTCGTGGGCGAGGAGCGCGTTCAGCGAGTCGGCGAGCGCTGCGAGCTCGCGCGGCGCCGCGTCGCCGATCCGCTCGCGCGTGCCCGTGCGCACCTCGCGCAGCTCGCCGGCGAGCGCCTGGAGGGGGCGCAGGGCGAGCCGCACCTGCAGGGCTCCGAGGGCGAGCACCGCGGCGCCGAGCCCGCCGAGCGCCGCGAGCAGGAGCGCGTCGAAGCGGGCGATCTCCCGGCGCAGGGCGCCGTCGTCACCGGCCACCACCAGCTCGAGCGGCACCTCGACGCCGGGAAGCGTCACGCGGCGGACGAGCGCACGCAGCCGCTGGCCGCGCGGGCCGGCCAGGGGGACGACGCGCGGCGCCCCCGCCCCCGGCGCCGGCGCCGGCGCCGGCAGCTCCGCGTCCCACAGCGAGCGCGAGGCCGCCACCCGCGCGCCACCCGCGCGTGCCTCCCAGTACCAGCCCGAGAGGGGGCGGTCGAAGCGCGGATCCCCGGCCGGCCGCGCGCGCTCGCCGCCGCCGGCGTCCGCGGCGAGCCCGGCCACCACCGCCTGCGACCAGGCGTCGAGCCGTTCGTCGAAGGCGGCCTCGGCCGCGCGCCGGAAGCCCCACGAGAGTGCGATCCCCCCGAGCGGGAGGAGGAGCGCCAGGCCGAGGAGCGCGGAGGCCAGCAGCCGGCCGGCCAGCGAGGGGCGCCTCACGCGGGCAGCGCCCGCAGGCGGAAGCCGCGCCCGCGCACCGTCTCGATGCGCGCCGCGCCGATCTTGCGCCGCACGCGCCCGATCAGGACGTCGATCACGTTCGAGTCGGGGTCGAGCCCGCGCTCGTAGACGTGGTCGAGCAGCTCCGCGCGCGACACGACGCCGCCGGCGTGGTGCATCAGGTAGGCGACCAACCGGTACTCCTGGGCCGTCAGCGCCACGGGCTCGCCGCCGAGCGAGACCTCGCCCCGATGCGTGTCGAGGCACAGGCCGCCCGCTCGGATCTCGGGCGAGGCGTGGCCTCGGGTGCGCCGCACCAGCGCCTGCACGCGCAGCACGGCCTCGCCGAGCTCGAAGGGCTTCACGAGGTAGTCGTCCGCGCCGGCCGCGAAGCCGGCCTGCTTCTCGCTCCAGCGCCCGCGCGCGGTCAGGATCAGGACGGGGGCGCCGACGCCGCCCTCGCGCCAGCCGCGCAGCACGGAGAGCCCGTCGAGCCGCGGGAGCCCGAGGTCGAGCACCACGGCGTCGTAGGGCTCGCTGCGGCCCAGGAAGGCAGCGTGCTCGCCGTCGTGGGCGAGATCGACGGCGAAGCCGGCCGCAGCGAGCGCGCGGCCGAGCTTGGCGGCGAGCTCCGGCTCGTCCTCGACGACCAGCACCCTCACCGCGCCGCGTCCTCGAGGCCCCGCCCCTCGCGCTCGAGCAGCTCCCCGCTGCGCGCGTCGAACTCGAACTCGACGACCCGCCCCTGCGGCGTCAGCCACTCGACCTCGTAGGTCGGCGGCTCGTCCTCGTCGTCCTCGAGCTCCACCTCGATCGCGCGCCCGTGATAGCGCGCGTCGAGCCAGTCGAGGATCGAGGCGAGCGGCACGTAGCGGCCCGCCTGGACGCCGGCGCGGGCGCGCTCGGCGTCACCGGCCCGCGCGCCCGGTGCCGCGGCGGCGAGGAGCGCGGCGAGCCAGGCGGCGCCGATGGGAAGACGACGCGGGGTCACGCGCCCGAGCCTAGGTGCCGGAGCTTGAACCTTCCATGAACGGCCCGTTCAAGGAACCCGCGCACTGCTGCGGCAGGTTCCGCCCCGTCCGGGCATCCTGCCCGGCGAGGAGGAACACCGATGATCCCCGCTCGAACGCTCCGCATCCTGCGTCCCTTCGCCCTGCCGGCCGCGGCCCTGGCCGTGCTCGGCTTCACCGCGCCGGCGGCCTTCGCCGACGACGACGACCAGCCGATCGCGCCGGACGAGATCCAGCGCATCGAGGACGCCCTCGCAGGCAAGGGCTACACCGACGTGCACGACATCGAGGTGGACGACGGCCGCTACGAGGTCGACGCCCGCAACGCCGAAGGCCAGCCGGTCGACCTCGAGCTCGACCTGAAGACGCTCGAGATCCTGCACGAGAAGCGCGACTAGCGCAGCCGGGGCGGCCGCCGTGCGCGGCGGCCGCCCCGCGTTCGTCCGCTCAGGCCGCGCCCGCCGCGCCCCACACGAAGCGCACCGCGCCGCCGGGCACCACCGGCACCTCCCCCGTGCGCGCGAAGCCGGCTTCGCGCAGGACGCGGTGCACGTCGGCGATCTCGGGCAACCCGTAGAGGTTGCGGTGCGCGCGCAG